>NZ_AWNK01000001.1:300000-431356 GCF_000469585.1 Chrysiogenes arsenatis DSM 11915 | reverse complement strand
TCCAACCGAAGCTGTCACCGAAGCTCCAACCGAAGCTGTCACCGAAGCTCCAACCGAAGCTGTCACCGAAGCTCCAACCGAAGCTGTCACCGAAGCTCCAACCGAAGCTGTCACCGAAGCTCCAACCGAAGCTGTCACCGAAGCTCCAACCGAAGCTGTCACCGAAGCTCCAACCGAAGCTGTCACCGAAGCTCCAACCGAAGCTGTCACCGAAGCTCCAACCGAAGCTGTCACCGAAGCTCCAACCGAAGCTGTCACCGAAGCTCCAACCGAAGCTGTCACCGAAGCTCCAACCGAAGCTGTCACCGAAGCTCCAACCGAAGCTGTCACCGAAGCTCCAACCGAAGCTGTCACCGAAGCTCCAACCGAAGCTGTCACCGAAGCTCCAACCGAAGCTGTCACCGAAGCTCCAACCGAAGCTGTCACCGAAGCTCCAACCGAAGCTGTCACCGAAGCTCCAACCGAAGCTGTCACCGAAGCTCCAACCGAAGCTGTCACCGAAGCTCCAACCGAAGCTGTCACCGAAGCTCCAACCGAAGCTGTCACCGAAGCTCCAACCGAAGCTGTCACCGAAGCTCCAACCGAAGCTGTCACCGAAGCTCCAACCGAAGCTGTCACCGAAGCTCCAACCGAAGCTGTCACCGAAGCTCCAACCGAAGCTGTCACCGAAGCTCCAACCGAAGCACCGACTGAGGCTGTCACCGAAGCTCCAACCGAAGCACCGACTGAGGCTGTCACCGAAGCTCCAACCGAAGCACCGACTGAGGCTGTCACCGAAGCTCCAACCGAAGCACCGACTGAGGCTGTCACCGAAGCTCCAACCGAAGCACCGACTGGATATTCAGCGAAAGACAGCCAGGCAAGCATCATAGAGGGGAGTGTTCAAGCCATTATTGGCAATGTATTTGACAATGATGAGCTGGGAGAAGCCCCAGTGCTGATTTCATTTGAATACACCAATGAATCTGGCGAAGCGGCCACTGCTGATGCTGGTGCAACGGTAACGACTCAGCGAGGTGGATTGCTCACTGTAAACGGTGACGGATCATGGGAATACACGCCACCGGCGAATGCTGACCACTCAGAATCTGATGTGCTCAGTGGCGAAGGGTTTACCTATACGGCTCAGGCAGCTGATGGGAAAGATTACTCTGCCGTACATGAGATAGATCTGCTTGACACCGTGCCTCAGGCTGCCTCGGATTCTGACACTGTAATAGCGGAGCTTAATGCTTCCACTTCTGGAAATGTTATAACGGGTAGCGGCGGAAGTGCGGGTGCTCAATTGGCTGCTGATGACCAAGGTGCTGATGGTGCTCAAGTAACCGCCGTACGTTTTGGTAATGCAGAGGTAAACTTTGATGATGATGCAGCGGTGAAGACTGATGCTGACGGGAAACGCTTCATAGAAATCGATGGCGATAATGGGCGTTTAACTGCCTATGAGGATGGTTCGTATACGTACAACGTTACCGAACCGACAGTTACACAGAGTGTTAGTGGTTCGAATGCAGCGGCATGGTTGGCGGTAGAGCTGAAGGCTTTTACCTTTGGCACTGCCTATACTGATGCCGATGGAAAACTACAACTCACTTCGGCTAATGGGCAGGTTTCATACACTGGTAATGGTATTGGTGTGAAAGGCACGCAAAATGGCATGCCGGTTGGCGATCAACTTAACCATGACTCAAAAACAGGTCAAAGTGAGGCATTGGCGGTCAACTTTAAACAACCAGTTACGCAAGCGACAGTTACGCTTAGCAATCTTTACCTCAATGACAATGGTGGAACGTCAGGCGATAGCGAGCGCGGTAAGTGGGAAGCGTTTGACGCCGAAGGTAATTTGGTTGGTTACGGTAATTTGGATAACTCAACCATCAACTTTACCAATGGACACCAAGGGAGCGCCGTTATCAAACTTCCGCAAGGAGGAGCCTTTAACTCAATTGTCTTCACGGCGCTCGGTTACGAAAATCCGGCCTTAAATCCATCTGACAGCAGCGACTACTTCATCAAGGGAATCAGCTACGAGGCAGTAAAGACTGTCGCCGATGTATTCACCTATGTCATTACTGACGGTGATGGTGATAGGTCTGAAGCAAGCTTATTTATCAATTTACAAGCGGCGCAAGCAGCGCCAGTTGTCCCAGAGGTGGTAGAAAATCCGAATGCCTTACCGACTGCAAGTGATGACACAGTAACAACTTTAGAAGATGTTGCTCTGACGCTATCACTCAGTGACTTTGGTGATTACGATGATGCTGATGGCGATGAGCTGGCAGCTATCCGGATCGAGTCATTGCCGGTCAATGGGGTATTGACGTTTGATGGTGTTGCTGTCGCGGCGGGTCAAGAGGTTGCGGCTACTGAGATTGCTAGTGGCAAATTGCTCTTTAGTCCATTGCCGGATAGTGATGCCGATGGCAGTTTTGCGTTTCGTGTCTTTGATGGTGCCGATTGGTCGAAGCAGAGCTATACGACCACGATAGCCGTGACAGCGGTAGCCGACGCGCCGACAGTGTCGTTGAGTATTGATGAAGCGGTGCCAGTGTATGGTGCTGATGCGGCGAGTTTCACGGCACTTGCTTTTAATGGAAATAATTTCTCTACTGGAAACCTTAAAAGCGGCAATGCAGAGTTAAAATTTAACTCTGTTAATGAAACTGCGATTATCACTCAGTATGGTGTTGGGATTCAAAATAACGCGAATGAAAGTTCTCAAGGAATTGATGATAACGAAACCTTAGTTGTCAAATTGAGTGCTCCAGCAACTGCGGCTACGTTTGCTTTGAATACAGCAGATGCCATTAGCCAAATTCAAGGAAACTGGTCGCTGTTTGATGCTAATGGAGAGCAAGTCGGCACTTATACCAGTTTCACTTTGAACGGTGATGGTACGGTAACGGTTAGTGCTGGCGAGAATGTCCCCTTTCAGTATGTTGCATTTGAAGGGCACTCTGCAAATGGAAATGCAAGTGATCCGGGTTATTTTGTTGCGCCACAGTCGGCAACGATTGATGGTGTTGGGAATACTTTAAGCGGTGAATTATCGGTTACGGCACAAAGCATTCCGGTTACTCTTTCCGCTGCCCTTGCCGATACCGACGGCAGCGAATCACTTAGTGTCGTGATTCAGGGAGTGCCAGAAGGGGCGACGCTTGACGGTGCAACAAAAAATGATGATGGAACGTGGACGGTGACCGTAGCGGCCAACGCTATAGATGTTTCGCAAACGCTTACGCTGCATGTACCGCTCGGAACGGAGCCGTTTGCGCTGACGGCAGTAGCTCGTGCCGCCGAGATGGATAATGGCGATGTATCAGAGGTCACTACTGATCCCGTGTCTATTGCAATCGAAGTTCAAAGCACAGCGCCAGAACCAGAGCCCGTAGCGCCACAAGAGCCAGCGGTCATTTTTTCTGCCAACAATATTAACGACTATAACCGCACTGTTAGCGATACGAGGGTGAAGTTTACGGAAAGTGATAAGCTGATCGATAGCGATGGTGATGGTATTGCGAGCAATGGGAAAGTCACTGCTATCTATGGAGCCGAAAACACGCTAGAGCTAACAGGTAAATGGAACGATGTCAAAAATGCGCAAGCGATCAGCGAAGGCCCAGCCAACATCACGATGAAGAATTTTGTCTACACCGAGGTGACAATTGATGGTGGTGATAATATCATCACGATTATTGATGCCAAACGCGGTGTTATTACGACGGGCGATGGAAACGATAAAATAAAGATTACGGCTCTTACGAACGATGCTGGATGGGATAATACGTTTACGGTGAAGAGTGCTGGTGGTAATGACTCTATCACCATCAGTGGTGATAAGGGGCATACGATTGCCGTGGTTGAACTGGTGTCTGGAAATAACGAAGTTGTCCTTGATAAATCGTTTAGCTCTATCAGTGTTTCTGCTGGTAGTGGTAACGATACGATCGATATCGCCGAGGCAACATTCAAAAAAGCTACTATTACCACTGGTGAAGGTAACGACACGGTTATTGTTGGCGCAGCGGTTCTTGGTGCTGACGTGGTCATTAATGGTGGAGCTGGCGAAGATACTCTTGTTGTTCAGCTCAAGGATGGCCAATTAACCGATGCGATGCGCACCGAACTGGCTGAGTTTGCTGAGCATGCGGCGAAAACACCAGATCAGACATTTACCTTCAAAACTCTGGGCAATATGAAAGTGACCAGTTTTGAGGGGATAAGTGTTACTCTTGATGGTCAAGTGGTCACCTTCGGTGAAGCTGAGCCACCTGTACTCGATATCGTTAACAATGGGGATCACGAGGGAGTGACAAATCCTGCAGTCAAAATTGAAAACGTCACCGCTCATACCAGCGGCAATGGTACTGGTGCAGGAAATTATGCCAATAGTAATGGACTGAATTGGAACTCTATAGAAAACCATAATTCTGCCAAGGTCAACGTTGATGCTAACGGTGCATATGGTGTTGACCACCAAGGTAATGATATCGCCGATAAGATTGACTCTAACGAAGCTCTGCTTTTCCATCTCAGTGATTCGGTACGCGATTTTACGGCTCAAATTGACGGGGCAACAGCGGGCTCATATTGGTTTATTTTTGATGAAGATGGTAACAAACAAGCCAGCGGGCTTGTATCTGATCATGTTGACAGTGATGGTGTCTTCAGTATTTCCTCTGAATCTTCTTTCAAATACATCTCATTTGACGGCGGGCATGTCGTAAATGGTAACGGTAAAGTGGATGCAGAATTCTCAGTGAAACCGATCAGCGTTATTCAGACCAGTGGGACTGAAGAGCAATCGCTTTCTATCCTTGACGACAGCGATTTCGTTCTTAATCTCGATAAGGTCACCCAGTACGCTGAAGTCAATACCGAAAATGGCCAAGCGAATACGATTAAGCTCAATCTTGCCGATTTGCTTTCCGATCCCGAACGGAGCGGTACGATAAAAATCTTTGGCGATGCCAGTGATAGCATTGAGCTGAAAGAAGTAGATTCTGCTCAGTGGGAAAAAACGGAGGGAACTGGCGAGAACTCTGCCTTTACCATCTTGAGTAGTGAAAACCTGAGTATTTTGATCGATAAAGATATTTCGATCAGTGGTTTTGATGATATATCAGATGCCACGTAAGGGATAGATTCGCTTTTAGGGCAAGGAGGAGTCTCTGTTCTCCTTGCCCTATTGTTTGTAGAGGTATCAATGAAGATTTTTGTTAGTCTTGCTGCGTATTGTGATCAATTTTTACCGCTTACCATTCAAAGTGCGGTGGAGCATGCTGGCTATCCTGAACGTTTAGTGTTTGGTATCGCCGATCAGCATCCTGAGCGCCGCAGTGATCTTATCGGAACGCTGGTAGCTCCGAAAATGTTTCGCTATGTGCATCTAAACCCTATCGACTCGCGGGGCGTTTCGTGGGCTCGGAACATTGTATTTTCCCTCTATGGTGGCGAGGAGTACATACTCCAAGTTGATTCACATACGATTTTTGAGCAAAATTGGGATGTTCAACTCATCGAATTGCATACTAAACTCTCTGCACAACTTCCTAAACCAATTATCAGTACCTATCCCTATGGCTTTGAAATGGAGGGCAATACGCCGACTGTAAAAGTGCGCGTGAGCGATAAAACAGTGTTGGTGCTTCGTCCGCATCCTGAGTCCTCACTGGAAAACGATAATGCGACGCTTCGTTTTCGTGCGGAACATGTTTCGAGTGATCATCCCCTTCTCGGGTACCATCTGGCAGGTGGATTTATTTTTACGTCAGGTGATTTTGTGCAGGAAATTCCCTATGACCCCTACCTCTATTTTCATGGCGAAGAGCAAAGTCTCGCTGTTCGCGCCTTTACGCGTGGTTGGGACATTGTTCACCCCAAACGCATCCCTCTCTACCATCTTTATAAACAGCCACATACGGCACATATGGCGCATCACTGGCATCCAGAGTGGGAAAAACAACGAAATTTTTCACGGATAGATTTGCAAAATAAGGCCAGAGAGCGAGTTATGGAATTGCTATTCCAACGTACACTTGTTGGTGCCTACGGGCTCGGGAGTGTCAGAACGCTGGAGGAGTTTGCTGCCCACAGTGGGATTGATTATGCAGGAAAGGTGATACAGACAATTGATCCGGCAAAAATGGTACGAGTGATACTGTAGTAACGGGGATTCATTGCCGGTGCGATACGTGACTACTGCTGCCTTTCTATCCACTGCGCCGCTTCGTAGAGTGTTGGCATGACGGCGAAGAGAAACGGGCGCGTGTCCGGCACACGGATTTTTGCGGCATGCTCTTTCCCATGCCCAGTTGTTATCAGCACTGCACCACGGCATCCCGCGTTCCATCCGGCGAAGATATCGGCATCTTTGTCGCCAATTATCCAGCTGGTCGTTAGGTCGAGCTGATGCTCATGCGCGGCTTGCACAAGCATTCCCGGATTTGGCTTTCGGCATTGGCAGTCGATATTGTAGGGAGGATTCCCTTTTTCTACGTGGTGAGGGCAAGCGTAGATTCCAGAAATCGTTATTCCATGTTGCGTGAGTTGGTCGCCCATGTAGCCATGGAGTGTTTCCATCTGAGCTTCAGTATAGTAGCCGCGCCCGATGCCTGATTGGTTGGTAACCACGTAGATTTCGCCAAATTGCTGCAAAATGTGGAGTCCTTCGATGGCACCCGTTTCAAAGGCAAAGTCTTCAATGCGGTGCAGGTAATCAACTTCGCGGTTGATGGTGCCATCGCGATCAACAAAAATAGCTACGCGACGTTTATTCACGAAAAAACCGCTCCCGAAACAGTTCGCAAGTGCGCCAAGCCCTGTTGAAAGTCGTGTTCGCTACCATTTTCAAGGGTGATAATCGGACGTTGCGGTAGCGTGGCAAGATGCTGAAACAGTGCGCCAAAGTCAACCTGTCCGGCACCACAGGGGAGGTGTTCATCAACCGTGCCGTGGTTGTCGTGAACGTGCAATTCCAGAAGTTTTGCGCCAAAGGCTTCGACCCACGCTTGCGATGCAAGGGGTGAAAAGATATAGGCATGCCCGATGTCGAGGCAAAAGCCGACGCGAGGGTGATTGATGGTTTCTGCAAGTCGGAGAAGCGACGATGGTTCGCGCTCAAAAATGTTTTCTAAAGAAAGAGTGATTGAGGCGTCAAGTTGTTCGATAATTTCTAAAAAGAGTTCCGCGGCACTTTCCAGCCAATGGCGATGATACTTTCCCTGCCCATAAATGTCGGGAAGATAGCCTGTGTGAAATACGATGTTGCGTGGGCGCGTTGCGTTGGCGAGCCGTGCAGTTTGCAAGAATCGTTCGCGGGTTACGTCGCGCACTTTACGATCAACGGCTCCGGGTGAAAGGTCAAAGAAAGGGGCATGAAAGGTAAAGCAATCCCCTTTTTTTTTCAGGCGATCCAAGGTATCGGCTAAATGGCTGTCTGAACAATTATCCAGTGCTGGTGTGTCGATAAATACTTCGTAACCGTGTCCTTCGGGATAGTGGTGCCCGCCAATCGCTTGACTGAGTACGGCGCGGCAGGTGACGGGGAAATGCATCAGAGCCACCGCTCTTCGCGTGGATCGCGCTCCATCAGGTCGCGTATCCCGGCGGTAATCGATTTGCCTTCAAATAAGATACGGTAGACTTCTGTGGTGATGGGCATTTCGACTTCCATCTTCTGCGCCAGCCCGTAGGTGGAGCGAGTCGTTTCGATCCCTTCGGCTACCATTTTCATGCTGGAAATAATAGCATCAAGCGATTCTCCGCGCGCCAACCGTTCACCAACGGTGCGGTTGCGGCTCAAACTTCCGGTACAGGTCAGGGTTAAATCACCCATCCCGGCCAATCCGGCGGTGGTGTGTTCTTCGCCCCCCATGCGAACAACCAAGCGGGTGATTTCGGCTAAACCACGCGTTAACAGGGCGGCCGTGGTGTTATGGCCTAAACCGAGTCCAGAGCAAATGCCGCTGGCGATAGCGATCACGTTTTTGACCGCACCACAGATTTCGACCCCCACCACGTCGCGTGTTGTGTAGGCGCGGAAGATGGGTGAGGCAAAGGCGTTTTGAAGGAATCGTGCGGTGTGTTCGGATTTGCAGGCAATGGTGACGGCGGTTGGGAAACCAAGTACCACTTCGCGGGCAAAAGAAGGGCCGGACAACACGGCGAGCGAAGCGTGAGGGCCAAGCGAATCGCGAAAAACCTCGTCCAGCGTCAAGAGCGTTGTGTTTTCTATCCCTTTACTCGCGATGACGACGGGAACCGAGATATCAATATGGTCGCGTACTTTTTCGAGTAGGCTGCGGCTTACTTGGGTCGGCACGGTCCAGAGATAAAAGTCAAATGGCTGAAAGAGTTGTTCATACTCTGTGGTTGCGTGCATCGGTGCAAGGGGAAGGTCTTCTAAGTAAAGTGGGTTGCGCTGCTCGCGGTTAATGCCATTGGCAACCTGTGCTTCATGCGCAAATACCATCACTTCGTGTCCGCATCGCGCAAGGTGATGCCCTAATGCGGTTCCCCAGCTTCCAGCTCCAATAACGGCACACTTCATGGTGCAAAGCTCCTTGGTTATTTTTTTTCGTGGTGGTGCATGGCGGCCACAATTTTTGGCGCGTGCTCGGCGTCGATGCTCACGGCGGGAAGCGTTTGAGTGCGATCAACTGCCGATAGAGCTGCTTGTGGCGCTTCTTTATCTTTTGCTTTTACTGGTTCTTTAGGGGGCGGTTCCTTCAAAGGCTCTTTAACCGGTTCTTTGTGCGCGGTATCTTTTTCTTTCACCACGGGAGCTTTCTTTTCTTCTGGATATTCAATCCGTTGGTGGTAAATGCCGGTGAGAACAGCCGTAAAGCTTTCGGCAATCGCGCTTAAATCTTTCAGCGTCAGGTCGCACTCGTCGAGCTGTCCATCGACAAAAACATTGTTGACGATTTTTAGCACCAGCCCTTGGATGCGATTATGGGTTGGGTCGGCAAGGGTGCGACAGGCGGCTTCGCAGCCGTCCGCCAGCATAACAAGAGCCGCTGCACGGGTTTGTGGTTTAGGGCCAGCGTAGCGGAATTTTTCTTCGTCAACTTTGTCGCCGTTCGCCATGGCCTTTTGATAAAAAAAGCGGATCAGCGTTCGACCGTGGTGCTGCTGGATAATATCGCTGATGGCTTTGGGGAGGTTATGCTCTTCCGCCAGCTCTTGGCCGTGCTTCAGGTGGTTGGTGATAACTAAGGCCGACATGGCGGGTGAAAGTGAGTCGTGACGGTTGATGCCGCCCCGTTGATTTTCGACAAAGTATTCGGACTTTTTCATTTTTCCAATGTCATGATAGTAGGCACCAACCCTGGCTAAAAGCGGGTTGACGCCAATTTTTTCGGCAGCTGCCTCGACAAGAGTTCCCACAATTATGGAGTGGTGATAGGTGCCGGGCGCTTTAATAACGAGTTGTTTGAGCAGCGGGTGGCCGAGGTTGGAAAGTTCGAGGAGACGTAAGTCGGACGTGACGTGAAAAAGTGCTTCGAAAATTGGGAGCGAACCGGCGGCAATAATTAACGAAAGCTGTCCAGCAATAAACACAAAAATCAAGAGCCAGAACGTGTTCAAGCTCAGCAGTTCCCCTGATGCCAGCAGCATGCTGATGACCACAATGCCGCCAGCGGTGCTTGACCAGAGCGCGGAACCAAGGAGTTCCATCCGGCTTTTAAAGGCAAAGCTGGTAAAGGCTGCCACGATGCACATGAGGAACGTGTACACCGTATAAAAAATATCGAGTCCGGCCATAACGCCGCAGATAATTGAAAAAATGGTGGAATAGACCAATGCAATATGAAGATCGAGCAGAATAGCAATCAGTGTGGCTCCAGCTGCTACCGGGAGGGCAAAAATCACGAGCGAATACCCTGCGCCGACAAAGGCGCCGAGTGACAGTGTCATGGAAGCAGACATGCCGAGCTTTGTGAGCAGCACTGACCCGAGCAGGATAGTAAAAAAGACATACATGCGATTGGGGTCACGGAAAATCTTTTTTCGTGCCCGTTCAAAGTATTTCCATGGAATAAATACGAGGAGCGCGGAAAGGAGAAGTGTTCCCAAGAAGACGGAAAAGTGGTCGCCAATTCCCCGTGCGCCACGCAGTTCTTCAAGTTTGCGCATGGTGAGTTCGGTGACGATTTCCCCTTCGCGGACAATCATTTCACCGCGCCGTACCACGATGTATGGTGGTTTTCCTGCGGCAATATCATCCGCGTTGTTTTCGAGCATCAATTCTCGGCTCGACTTAATATTGCTCCCCGCGACATCGCCCAGATCGTAGGCGCGCACAAACAAGTGATCTTCAGGAACCGCCAGTAGCGCCACAAGTAATACGGCAATTACGGTAATGATTTTAATGCCGATCGGTCGTCCTTCTATTTCGCCAAAAACAAAATTGTGAGCTGTAGTTGCCCAGCGTCGCAAAGCTGGTACGTCAATTTCAGTCCCTTTTTTCGTCACGTGTTCTTCCTTACTGTCACTCGCCGTGATCGGCATTGACCCGTTTGGTGTCCTTTTTCCGGCGCATATTGTCAAGTAAAAAACGGTATGAGCCGAGGCCTAGGAGCTTTGCTCCGACACCATAGAAAATGACCGCCAGTGGTAATTGTAGCGCAACTTGCCCAGTGGCAGGAATAGTAAAGTGGTTCAATGCGTAGCGTGTGGCGAGCAGAACCACCCCAAGCAAGCCACAGAGCAGAGTTATTTTGCCAATTTCGCGGTCGAAAAAACGGACGGTAATTTCACTCCGTTTGCGGTGTAACGCATGCCATAAATACCAGAAATTTGCCCAACTTGCTAGCGAGGTTGCCAGTGCCAGACCGGCATGCCCAAAAGGATACATAAATGCCACGTTCAGTACGGCATTTATCACCATTGCCACTATCCCCGCTTTGACTGGCGTGCGGCTCTCTTCAAACGAATAGAATACCGACGCGGTCATCTTGGTCAGTGAAAATGCCAGCAGCCCAAGGCTATAGGTTGCGAGTGCTAAGTAGGTGTTCCAAGCGTTGTCGAGCGTAAATTCTCCGCGCACAAGTAACATTTCCAGTATTTCGTATCCTACGATGAGGAGCCCGATAACGCAGGGAAGGGTAATAAAGAAAATGAGATGATTTCCTTGACGGAGCAGATCGTTCAATCCAAGCGTGTCGTTGCTTCCGCTCGCCCGTGAAAGACCGGGGAGAATGGCCGTTGAAATCGCAATCCCAAAAACACCAAGAGGAAATTGTACGAGGCGGTTGGCGTAGTAGAGAAAACTGACGCTCCCAGCGGCCAGAAAACTCGCCACAATGCCGTCAATGGTAGTGTTAATTTGAGCGACTGCCAGGCCGAAAATGCCTGGAATCATCAATGTGATGATCCGTTTTACTGCGGGATCTTGGGGGGCCCAACGGAGCCGAATGCGGTAATTTTGTCCCCACAGCGAGGGGAGTTGCATGATAAGTTGCAACGCGCCGCCAATCGCAACGCCAACCGCGAGGGCGACGATAGAATTATTGTACCAGTAAGCGCCGATGGCGCAGGCGCTTATCATAGCGACATTCAAAATCAACGGTGTCAGTGAAGCAATAAAGAATTTCCCGTGCGTATTGAGTGTTCCCATAACGACAGTAGCAAGACCGATAAACAGCAGATAAGGAAACATGATTTGCGTCAGTAAAACAGTAAGCTCATATTTGCCGGGCGTTTCCCGAAAGCCAGGGACAATGATCCATACGAGCAGTGGCGCAAGGAGGACACCCGCCAGTGTAATCGCTAGGAGCGTGGTGCCAAGCAGCGTAAAGACTCGCTGGAATACTTCGCGCGCGCGTACTTCCCCTTCATTGGCGACGGTTTTCGAAAACACGGAAACGAATGATGCGCTGAGTGATCCTTCCGCAAACAGACGGCGCAGGAGCGATGGAATACTAAACGCAATAAAAAAGGCGTCGGCAGCGTGCGATGCGCCATAAAACATGGCAACGACCATGTCGCGTACAAAGCCGAGAATGCGGCTTATAAATGTAGCACTGGCGAACGAAAGAAATCCCCGCACAAAGCGGTTTCCTTCTCCTTGCGCCCCCTCAGCAGCTTGTGACATGTATGCTCCCGACACGGTTTGAAAATGAAAAAACCACAACTGAGTATATCAGTTGTGGCTCATTCCAAAGAATGATTTTTTAGTCTGTTTTGGTGCAGTTCTGGCAGATGCCACTGAACTCAAGACGGTGATCGAGAACCGTAAAGCCAGTTTTTGCCTCAACTAAATGCTCAAGTTCGTTGGGAAATGGCACGTCAACATTCAAGTCATGAATGTGGCCACATTGAACACATCTCACGTGATAGTGCGGGTGGATGGTGCCATCAAAGCGCGCTTGGTGTTTCCCATAGCTCATTTCAAGGATCATCCCCTCGTCGCGCAGAAGGTTCAGGTTACGATACACCGTACCAAGGCTAATGTGGGGCATTAAGCCGCGAACCTGTTGATAGATCCACTCGGCGGTAGGGTGGCTTTTTGTGCTTTGCAACACCTCAAGAATGACTCGACGCTGACGCGTCATCTTCATCCCTTTGGTGCGCAGATCACTGCTTATGTCGTTGATACTTTTCATAGGTCTCCTCCGTGTTCGTACTGAACGGGATGTGTGCCGTGGTTTGATGATTACGTTTCCGGTAATGATTCTTCTTTATTATATCATTGCTTGTGAAATATCAAGAGGGCGTTCCGAAAATGTTTATAGAATTTACATTTTCCCGAGTGCTCGCTGGATTTCTGCTTCTGGATGTTCGTAGGCGACAAGCTCACCCTGGAAATATTTATCGTATGACGCGATGTCAAAATGGCCGTGACCACTGAGGTTAAAGAGAATTACTTTTGCTTCGCCAGACTCTTTGGCTTTTAATGCCTCAACAATAGCCCCGCGAATAGCATGACTCGACTCGGGTGCTGGGAGGATCGCTTCCGTACGGACAAACAGCGCCGCAGCCTCAAAACACTCCAGCTGGTGGTAGGCGACGGCTTCCATATAGCCTTCGTGATAGAGTTGGCTAACGAGTGGACTCATCCCGTGATAGCGCAGACCGCCAGCGTGGATTCCGGCAGGCATAAAGCGGTGTCCAAGCGTGTACATCTTCATTTTTGGCGTCATGCGGGCGACATCGCCAAAATCGTAGTCGTAAACCCCTTTGGTCATCGTAGGGCAGGCGGTTGGTTCGACGGCGACAATGCGTGTTTTTAGATTGCCACGGATATTTTCGCGGATGAATGGGAAGGCAATTCCGGCAAGATTGGAACCGCCGCCCGCGCAGCCGATAACCACATCAGGATAGTCTCCAGCCATTTCAAGCTGACGCAGCGACTCTTCACCGACGATAGTCTGATGCAATGCCACGTGGTTTAAGACACTGCCAAGGCAGTAGCGCGTATCTTCGCGCGTTAAGGTATCTTCCACGGCTTCAGAAATAGCACAGCCGAGTGAGCCGTTGGAGTCTGGATCTTCCGCGAGCACCGCACGTCCAGCGGCAGTAAATTCGGACGGCGATGGAATCACTTTTCCGCCCCACATTTCCATCATCGCTTTGCGGTATGGTTTTTGGTAGTAGCTGACTTTGACCATATAAATGACCGCTTCAATACCGAAGTGATTACAGGCAAACGCCATCGACGTTCCCCACTGACCAGCGCCCGTTTCGGTGCAGAGCCGTTTAATGCCATTAAGTTTATTGTAGTATACCTGCGGGATGGCGGTGTTTGGTTTATGTGATCCGGCGTACGAGCCACCTTCATACTTGTAGTAAATTTTGGCAGGTGTGCCGAGTGCCTTTTCCAGTGCCGTGGCACGGATCAGCGGCGAAGGTCTCCATAAACGGTACACATCAAATACCTCTTCAGGAATTTCAATATAACGTTCGCTACTCATTTCCTGCTGTACCAATTGTGGCGCAAAAATCCGTTCGAGTTTCGCTGGGTCGACGGGTTGGTTCGTGGTGGCATCGATGGGTGGCGCGGGAGGATTGGGCATATCGGCTACAATATTGTACCAATGACGTGGCATCTGCGATTCGGTCAGGATGATCTTCTTGTCGGCCATGTGTAACTCCTTTTTTGCAATATGTTTTTGTGGATCTTTAACGCGGTCTTCATCCTACTTCTGTATCCGTTTCCCTTTGCGAATAATCTGTTCGATATACGCACGGCTTTGCTTGGCAAAGGGTTCGCTGTCGATGAGCACCGAGGCTTCATCGTTATGATTCATACCGCTGACGGTATAATTGTGGCTTCCCAGCAGCGTAAAGCGGTTGTCGATTACCATCATCTTGGCGTGCATGCGCCGTTTGGGGTTATCAAAATAACACTCAATGCCGAAAGCCAATAGTTCGCGCGCAGTATCAATATTTGCTTCATAAATAAAGTCGGTTTCTTTGCCGGGATGATCGAAGAGGACGCGAATCTTCACGCCGCGTTTGGCGGCACGAATCAGCTCTTCTTGTAAATCAGCGGAAGCATTATTGTGCTCATTCGCCGTTTTGAACATATAGATTGCCACATCAATGGAATGGCGCGCTTTGCCAATAATTTCGCGAGCCTTGGGAAGGTAATCGCGGTCGAATACGGGCGTCACTGTTGCAGGCATGCTCCAGCAGAGGCTTGAGAGTACAAGCACCATACTGAGTGCAATCAACGCGCGCCATGGTCTGATCATGTTGGCACACACCCGCACTATCTGCGTTCCTTTTTCTTGAACTCGTAGACATTCAAACGGTAGTCGCTCACTTTTTTGCGCACGGTGTTGCGGTTCACCCCCAGCACGTTCGCTGCGGCGACTTGATTGCCACGGGTATATTCCAGCACGATTTCATAGAGAATTTTTTCAATTTCACCAATGATCAGGTCGTGCAGATTTCCCTGTCCACTTTCCATCATGGTGTGCAGGTGTGGCAGTGCTTTATTGCGAATCATGTATTGCAAGGTGGAACTGGCCGGGCTTTCGTCATGGCTAAAGAGAGGGTGAGCTGCTGTGGCTGTTCCGTGGTCTGAAATCCCTTGGGAATTAATTTGCACGTCGTCGGCGGTAATGGTCGAAGAGTTCGCCAGAAGCAAGGCGCGCTTGATGGCATTTTCCAGTTCGCGTACGTTGCCAGGCCACTCGTATTGCTTCATCTTGCGCAACGCTTCTGGGCTGAGTTGTTTGCGTGGGATGGCGAACTCGCGGGCGTAACGGATAGAAAAGTACTCCACCAATTCATCAATATCTTCCAAGCGGTTCCGCAGCGGAGGCAGCGGGATGGTAAAGACGTTCAGGCGATAAAACAGGTCTTCGCGGAAAAGATTCTTTTGAACCATTTCATGGAGGCTGCGGTTGGTAGCGGCGATGATGCGGACATCGACGTGATGAATCTTGGAGCTGCCGACGGGCGATACTTCCCCTTCTTGTAACACGCGCAGCAGTTTGGCTTGCAGTGCCAGCGGCATGTGTCCCAGTTCGTCAAGAAACAGCGTGCCGCCTTGGGCTTCGCGGAAAAGCCCCATCCGTCGCTCGGTTGCGCCGGTAAAGGCTCCTTTTTCGTGACCGAAAAATTCACTCTCCATCAGCTCTTCAGGAATGGCGGCAAGGTTGATCGGGATAAACGGCATATTGGCCACGGTCGAGTTTTGATGGATGACGCGCGCGACCAGTTCCTTGCCCGTTCCTGACTCCCCTTCGATCAGCACGGTCACGCGGGTTGGCGCTGCTTTGCCGATCAGCTTAAACACTTCGCGCATGGCGGGACTATTGCCGATAATTTTTTCGAACTGTGGCGTGGTGGCGTCGTCACGGCGGGTAGAGGAAATCGGGTGCGGCGAGATGCGGGTTGCTTCGGCTGCGAGTTTGCGTATTTCGTTGATTTCAAATGGTTTCGTGACGTACTCATAGGCGGAGAGTTTCATCGCATCAATGACGGTTTGCATGCCGCTGCGTGCGGTCATAATCACGACCGGAATACCTGACGTTTTATTGATCCGTTCTAGCGCTTCCAATCCACTCATGCCCGGCATGTTGATGTCCATGAAAACAAGATCGACAGGCGTTTCCGCTAAGCGTTCCAGAGCTTCTTCGGCGTTTGAAGCGAGCAACACGGTAAAGTCATTTTCCATGGCTTTTTTGAGGACGATTTGGATGTTTTTTTCGTCATCGACGACCATAATGGTCTTGCGAACGTTATTCATGACGATCCTCTTGCTAGGCGATTTTTCATGGGAAGGTATATCGTCACGTTCGTGCCAATGCCGATGGTACTTTCCACGTCTATTTTTCCGCCGTGGGCGCGGAGGATTTTCATGCTGATAGGGAGTCCAAGGCCATTACCATGTCCTTTGGTGGTAAAAAATGGTGTAAATATCTTTTCGCGCACGTCGACGGGAATGCCGGCACCGTTGTCGCGAATAGAGAGGTAAATCCAAGTAACAAAACCTTTCCCTAACAGGTCGCCCATGGATATTCCGGTGTGTAGCGTAATTTTACCGCCGATGGAGCAGGCGTCTACGGCGTTTTTCAGGATATTGAGTATCACGCGAAAGATCTTCTCTTCATCGGCGAAAATCTCTGGCAAACTTGGATCATAGTATTCGGTAATCGTGATTTGCTTCTCTTCCAAGAGTGGCATTTGTCGTTCCACCAGCTCTTTGAGGAGGCGGTGAATATTCACTTCGGTGGCGCGCACTTGTGGTGGGCGGCAAAAGCTTTGGATATTGCTGAGCATGGCTTCCAGTCTCAGGGATTCTTCGCTGATGATATCGGCCAGCGGCAATACGCCGTCATCATCGCTTTCCTGTAAGAGCCGTGCCGCGCCTAAAATAGCGCTCAGAGGATTTTTTATTTCGTGGGCAATTTCCGCCAGAATGCGATCCATATTCTCGTAGTCGCCGGAAATCGCCTTGGCGCGTTCGATGACCATCCGATTCGAAATATCGCGTACGGCGACAATCAGGTGTTCGGGTGATTCATCATGCAGCGAAATACTTACTTCCACGGGGATAAGATTTTGCGAGGAGCGGAGCTTGAGCACTTCGTCAACGCTGACAGAACGGTAGCTGCCTCGGACATAGGCAAGCTGTTCGGTGATGCAGCTTTCATTGTCGAAATAGCGCGAAAGATAGCTCTTGAGGGCGCGGGAGCGCGACGTGCTCAGCAGAATTTCCCCCTCATGGTTGAGGTCGGTAATGCGGCCACGAGTGTCAACGACAAAGATGCCAAACGGAAGTGAGTCGCACACTGATTTCCACTTATTCATGGGGTATCTCCACCGCGTAATTGAAAGAGGTCTATCATTTGATCTTGCGTTGAGCCTGTGGAAACATCGCGTGGTTCAGTGCCAGCGACGAATACTTCCATGATCGAATTGGGAGCCCCTTCGCGCGCCAGTTGCCCAGTAGTCGGGTCGATGCGGCGGAAGACAACACCTTCTGGAACAGGAAAGTCAACGGCGGGCTCACTATCAAAATAGTTTTTGGCGAACTCGGCAAAAACCGGTGCCGCACTGCGCGCCCCTGCTTCGCCGTGTCCCATGGTGCGTGGCACATCGAAACCCGTCCAAACGCCTGTCGTGTAGCGCGGGGTGAAGCCGAAGAACCACGCATCGTTAAAGGCATTGGTCGTTCCGGTTTTTCCGGCCAGTGTCATGGGGAGCGAGCGCAGGCTGCGTCCCGTACCATCGGTAATAACACTTTGTAGCATTGAGGTCATTACATAGGCTACCTGAGGCGAAATGGCCTGTTCGAATGACGGAATATGCTCTTCAATTACCTTCCCGTCGCGATCAACGACCCGCTGAATCAGGTAGGGCTCATGGCGCCTCCCTTCTGCGGGGAAAATACTGTAGGCGCGCGTTAATTCCAGTAACGTCACGGAAGAACTCCCCAGCGCAATAGAAAGATCGCGGTTGATCGGCGCGGTAATGCCCAAGCGACGAACGTGATCAATGGCAGTGCCGATGCCGACTTCTTGGAGCACTTTGACCGCCACAACATTCAGTGACTGCGCCACGGCATTGCGCAAGCTGGTAGGGCCATAGAATCTTTGGGTATAGTTTTCGGGCTTCCAGACCAGCTCCGAAGAAGGGAAAATCATGGGCGCGTCGACCATAATCGTGGCTGGGCTCAACCCTTTTTCAAGTGCGGCAGAATAGACAAACGGCTTAAAGGCCGATCCGGTTTGGCGTTGCCCATTCATGGCGCGGTTGAATTGGTTGGTGTAAAAGTCCGTCCCACCTACCATGGCGATGATGGCTCCATCGTGGTTATCGATGCTCAGCAGGGCAAATTGAATGTCTTCCGGAGTCAGTTCGTGCGGCAGGCGTCGCCCTTCGCGTCGCTGGATGTACTCTTGTTTCGCCTTGGTAATCGCTTCATGCGCAACGTGTTGCGCTCTGATATCCACGGTTGTATATATGCTGACCCCTTCACGATACAGGAGGTCTTCGCCATGTTTTTCGATGATAGCGTTGCGGACGAAATCGGACACATATGGCGCGTCGTTGAGCTGGCCAATGTGGCCAGTGATAGCGAGTGGTGTGTTGATCGCTTCGTCAAATTGACTTTCCGTAATCGCCCGCTCTTCGCGCATCCGGTTGAGGACATGACGCCACCGCTGCTGCGTTTCGGCATCGTTGATATCGCGACTATAGCGCGAAGGGGCCTTGGGCATTCCCGCAAGCATTGCCGCTTCGGCAACTGTTAGCTCGTGCGCTGATTTATTGAAAAAGTTTTGCGCTGCGGCTTCGATGCCATACGCACCACGCCCGTAATAGATTTGGTTCAGGTAGAGTTCTAGAATGTGCTGTTTTTCAAGGGTGCTGTCGATTTTAAAAGCGAGAAAAGCCTCTTTGATTTTACGCGTTAATTTGCGCTCGGACGTCAGGAACATCGTTTTGGCAAGCTGTTGCGTAATGGTGCTTCCCCCTTCAACCACGCGACCCGCCTGAAAGTTTTTCGTGGCGGCGCGGATGATCCCCTGAAAGTCCAGTCCGCCGTGCTCAAAGAACGTCGCATCTTCGACGGCAATACTGGCATAGTAGACATGCTCTGGGAGTGTCTGTAGTGAAATCGGTATCCGTTTTTCGCGGAAAAATTCACCGATCAGCACGCCATTACGATCGTACATGCGACTAATGGAAGAGGGGCGGAAACTGCCGAGCTCGTCAATGGCAGGGAGTTCTTGGTAGAGCGTGGCTACAATGTAACCCAGAACACCACCAAGAAAGATACAACAGCCAAGCATGAGGCTGAGCGGAAGTTTCCACCAGAGTCCAGATTTACGCTTGGGGTGTGGTTGTGACGCCTCTGGCTCGGGTGCTTGTGTGTGTTGGAAGTGTTCGGGAGATGACGTCGGCTGTGTATTCCATCTATCCATAGTGTTCTTATCCATTTTGCTTGGCATTTTCGCGGTACAGGTGAGAGAGAATTTCGGCTACTGCCTGATAGAGTTCTTGTGGAATCTCCTGATCGATTTCCAGCGCACTGAGCGCTTCGACCAGATCAGGGTCTTCCTTGATCGTGATACCGTGTTCTTCGGCAATTTCAATGATTTTTTCGGCAACGCGCCCCTGTCCTTTTGCGGTGACTTTTGGGGCGCGGCTTTTTTCGATATAGCTCAGCGCTACGGCTTTTTTCAGGCGGTCAAATGAGTCCATTTCTCGCTCAATTATTCGATGACCAGCTTGCGGAAGTCTGCCACTTCAGAGAACAGCGCCATGACCGATGAGAGCAGTGCCAAGCGATTGCGCTTGAGCGCTTCGTCTTTATCCATAACCATTACGCCGTCGAAAAAGGCGTCTACGGTTGGTTTTAGTTGCAACACAACCGCAAAAACTTCGTCGTACCTACCGCCCTGGCAGGCCGTGTGCACGTTCGGCGCGGCACTCTGCACCGCCGCCAGCAGTGCTTTTTCCACATCAAGCAGGCAGAGGGTGGTATCAACCGCAGCGCTGAAATCCGCCGGAACAATATTGCCCGCGCGGCGGAACGTTTCGATAACGCTACGATAATCATCACGCGACTTCAAATAACTCAACGCATCGAGTTTATGGCGCACCGTAATAACGCTGCTAAATCCCGTGCTGAACACGGCATCGACCACATCGTAATCAAAGCCAACGTTCTTTTCAAAAAAGACCCGCGCCCGTTGTGTGGTGAAGTTCAGCACATCGTCAAAAACGATTTCTGTGTTGCGTGTCAGTTTGGTGGTCAGGTTGTCGAGCGCGACGCGGATCAGATCGCCCAGTGGGACATCAATCTCGTGGTGTGCCAGCGTGTGCAGCACCCCCAGTGACTGACGACGTAGGGCGTATGGGTCGTAGGAGCCGGATGGCAACAGGCCGACGCCGAAGCAGCCAACAATCGTATCGAGCTTGTCCGCCATACTGACCACCGCGGCTTCCAGTGATGAGGCGACATTATCACCGGCAAAACGGGGCGCCCAGTGTTCATTGACACCGGCGGCAACCACGGGCTTGTAGCCCTCTTTGCGCGCATATTCGCGCCCCATAATCCCTTGGAGTTCGGGGAATTCGTAGACCATCCCCGTAGTCAGGTCGCACTTGGCAAGCAGCGCAATCTGGTCAACATCGGCCAGTTGTTCATCATTCAGGCCAGCGAGTTTGCCGATAGCATAGCCATTGCCACGAATACGGCTGACCTTTTCGCCCACCGTGCCAAGTTGCTCTTGGAAAACAACTTTTTCCAGTGCCGCTAGGCGTGATGCCAGCGGAGCTTTCTGATCTTCAGCGTAGTAGAAGAAAGCGTCGGAGAGGCGCGCCCGCAGCACGCGTTCATTCCCCTGACGGATGGCCGACGTGTCGTCAATCGGCATATTGGAAATAGTGATAAATGCCGGGAGCAATGTGCCGTCCGCCCCTTGCAACGCAAAGTATTTCTGATGTTCGCGCATCGAGGTGATGAGCAGTTCGTCGGGCAGTTCGCGGAATTTTTCCTCGAAACTTCCCATAACGGCAACGGGATATTCCACCAAGTTGGCGGTCAACGCCGTGAGCGATTCGCCACCAACCACCGTACCGTTCATCTGCGCTGCAATCGCGGCGCATCCCTGACGGATCATTTCCTGGCGGCGGGCAATATCGACAATCACATATTCTTTTTCGAGCTGGGTGGCGTAATCGGCGGCTGAGGTGATTTCAATGGAGCTTGCACCAAGGAAGCGATGCCCAAAGGTGGTGCGGCCAGAAACAATCCCTTCGATATTCATCGGGAGAACATCGTTGCCCCACAGCAGGATAAAATGCTTGATCGGACGGGCAAAACGGATTTTGCGTGTTCCCCAGCGCATACTTTTTTTGAACGGGAAATTGAGCACCAGTTGTGTGAAAAATTCTGGTAACGCCGTTGCGGTATCAAGCCCCTGCTCGCGTTTCATGGCCGCAAGATAAGTACCCTTTGGTGTTTCTTTCAGGTACGCGTCCGACGGCTGTAACCCTTTGCCGCGCAAAAAGCCTTCGCCGGCTTTGGTGAGCGCGCCACTGGCGTCATACGCCACACTTTGCGCTGGGCCAAGCAGTTCTTGCTCGACATTGGCGCCGGTCGCCGCGACGTGATGCGCAATGATTGTCAGGCGGCGCGGTGTCGCGCAGGTCTGAAGCGAGGTAAAGTCAATGCGACTTTGCGTCAGCCATTTTTCCATGGTCTGTTGCATGTATTCCAGCGCTGGGGCAATAAAGCCAGCGGGTATTTCTTCCATTCCAATTTCAAACAGGATATCGCGCGCCGACATATTACTTGCCCCCTTTGCACAGTGGAAATCCGAGTGCTTCCCGATTTTTGGCGTACCCTTCGGCACAGAGTTTTGCCAGATTGCGTACGCGGCCAATAAATGACGTCCGCTCGGTGACACTAATCGCGCTGCGCGCGTCGAGCATATTGAAGGCGTGCGAACATTTCAGCGTGTAATCGTACGCGGGCAATACCACCCCTTTGTCGATCAGGCGCAGCGCTTCGGCTTCGTACATATCAAAGAGGGTGAACTGCATGGGCACATCGGCCTCTTCAAAGTTGTAGCGCGAAAATTGTACCTCGTTCTGGTGGTAGACATCGCCGTAAGTCACTCCGTTTTGCCATTCCAGATCGTAGACACTATTGACCCCTTGAACGTACATGGCGATCCGTTCGATGCCGTAGGTGATTTCGCCACTGATCGGCGAAAGATCAAGCCCACCGCACTGCTGGAAATAGGTGAACTGCGTGATTTCCATCCCGTCAAGCCACACTTCCCAGCCCAGTCCCCACGCGCCAAGCGTTGGTGATTCCCAGTCGTCTTCGACAAAACGGATATCGTGTTTCAGTGGGTCGATGCCGAAGGAACGGAGGCTATCCAGATATAAATCGAGAATATTATCGGGAGAAGGCTTCAGGAGCACCTGAAACTGGTAGTAGTGCTGTAAACGGTTGGGGTTTTCGCCATAGCGGCCATCAGTTGGACGGCGCGAAGGCTCGACATACGCGACGCTCCACGGCTCTGGGCCAATGGCGCGTAAAAAGGTTGATGGATTAAATGTTCCGGCCCCGACTTCAATATCATAGGGCTGCACGACAAGGGCTCCCTGCGCGCTCCAGTAATTTTGCAAAGAAAGAATAAGCTCCTGAAAGGTCAAAATATCCTCCTTAGGAAGAGTGATTACGTATGAAATAAAGCCGACATGCTAACTATTTTTGCAGAAAAATGCCATGAAGAAAATCAGCTTGATAGTAAATGACTATAAAATTAGCAGAAGAACAATTTCAGGATTCCCTGCATCATTTCCCCCTTGCCATCCCCTCCATGTTACGCTATAAGGCAGCACGTTTTGCGGTAACTTCTTTTAGTATAAGGAGAAATGTCGCTAAGTGGGCAATTTGGTAACAGAAGTTTTTATCTCTTCCCCCCCCCGCAAAAACCTTGCCACGATAATCCATTTCCTATTCCCGCTTTCCCGGCGCTGTAGAGCTGACTCATGTCAGGCTTACAGCGCTTTTTTTATTTTCCAAATTTGTTTGAAGGATCTCAAGTTTCGCACCCCTGAAATAGTAAACTGGTGACGCAATCGCGCAACCGTTGCTGGAATGCTTCGATTTCCTTGATCAAAATAGCAGTACTTGACTTCAGCTTCTCGTCGCAGAGTTCGCAAAGCTGTTTTATGTACTGGTCAAGATTGAACAGGGTGTTGAGTGTTTGCAGTTCGCATTCGGTTTTCTCGAACAAGGTTCCCTTATAGCGGTAATCTTCGTTTTGGCGCTGCATGATGGTAAAAACGATACTCCTGATCATGCTGATGGTTATAAAGCAAATGTATGACTCGAAGTTGCGGCACTGATTTTTACCAAAGTCCCATGTGTGCTTGAGTTCCTTAAAAAGCGTTTCGATAGACCAGCGGTTGGCGTATGCAGCAATAACTTCCTCTTCGCTTTGATGGATCAGTGTACTGAGCAAAATAATGGGTTTGTAGTGATTGTGCTTGTCCACTGGCCGGCAAAATACAAGTTTTACTGGGGTACTTGCCCGTAGAGGACGATATGCCCTTTTCAGCATTTCAAACACCTTGCGTACAAATGGCTTGGATACTCGTTTTGTGTGAAATCTAGTATGCCAAATCTAAGGAGGTTTTCCTTGGTTAAGGATCAATTATTAAAGAGCTTGTGATGAAATTCAAGGGTGTGAAAGTTGAGATTAAATCTGGCGGATGATTGACGTGCTGGGCGCAGTAAAGCGATCTCTTTGAAAGCAGTGGAGCGTAGCGGATTGAGTTTGAAGAAAAAGCCATGCACGACGCAACGAAGCTCAGTAAGTCTGTTGGTTGCCTCAAGGACAACTTTAAGGGGTTTTGTTCAGATAAATCGACAATTGCGCTTGTGTATTGACATCAAGTTTCAGGTAAATCTTCTTAAGATGGGTACGAATCGTATTGTAACTCACGAAAAGCCGGGCAGCTGCTTCACGTGGGGTCATGCCATCCTTCATGAACTGGCAGACCTCAATTTCTCTGGGTGACAGGTCCTTTGACTGTAAGTGCCAAATAAAGTTTACATAGGCATCGACTACGGGATCAAGGCGCAACAAATAGCAAAGTTCATGGCCACTTCCGACATCAACTCTGGCGACGCTGATTCGATAGGCTCTATTGCCAAAATTGAAAAATGAAGTTTCCGCTGGTTCGATTATGTCTGTATCAAATCTGAAATTATTCATAATGCGGAGTGTCGGACCCATCAGATCCTGAGGCAAGCATGAAGTCAAGGAGCTCTGTGGAAATATCTCCCCGTAGGCCTTGTTATGGTAAAGCAGTTTTCCCTGACTATCGATCAGCACGATTGGTGATGAAATATCCGCCAAACAATCGGTGAAAGACCGATACCGATTCAATTCTTCACTGAGCAAAATGGAGCGAATGGTTTGCATAATGGATGGCCATAGCAACTCCAGAATGCGGACTTCCCGAAGGGTAAATTGGCAGTCATCATTGTACCAGCGGTGAACTGCCAAGCCGACATTGGCATTCGGCAAATTCAAGGCGACCATGCCGGTACTGACGGAGTCGACGTAAATAGAGCGCAGAGGCTCGAATTGGGGGTTGTCGATAAAGAATTGGTTCCGATTTTTGTTAACCAGACCCCGATCAAGATCGACGTCGTAAGCTATGACTGAACGATGGCCACTTAAAAACATGGGAGCCAACGGGTCTCTGGAGAACATGTGGGGGAGAAGGGATAATGTTTCCTCGGGAATATTGACTGTGTCATAAATCGCGAACCGGCTTAAATCAGGCTCGGTGAAGAAATATATGCAGGCCTGGGATCGCAACAGCGGCAATATGCGATCGTGCAACAGCGCTTTTAATTCCGAACGCTGACGGCAGTTTAATATGTGGTGATTGAATGCCACGATGTCATTGAAGTCCTGACTCGACAACCGGCCGGAAGATTTTGAATTCGTCATATTTCAGCCCACCTCAGATCCATAGAATTCCTCCCCGAAAATGGTCACGCCGCACCGCCCCGTTTCTGGCGGCACCCTCCAGTCATGAATCCCCTGCATCATCGTTTGCTTACCTAAGCTTTTGGCGCACGATTTGCGCAAACACATCCTCGTTTTGATCCGCCAGACCGCGAATGAAACAGCGGTCAAAATAGTTTGAAAAATCACCCAACTGGGTGATTACATGAACGAATCATCTTTGTATATTCAGAATTGCTTTGTCAACAATAGTTAAAAATTTTTGGTTCCTTCAACATAGGCGATCTTGGGCTCCCCGAGGCCGTATCCATCGTGCCGGTTTGGCCAGCAGCGTTCAGCGCCATTCTGGCCGGATTTTACTCTTATATCTTACCATGGAGGTTCTAACTCAACTTTCGCACCCTTGAATTTCATCACAAGCTCTTTAATAATTGATCCTTAACCAAGGAAAACCTCCTTAGATTTGGCATACTAGATTTCACACAAAACGAGTATCCAAGCCATTTGTACGCAAGGTGTTTGAAATGCTGAAAAGGGCATATCGTCCTCTACGGGCAAGTACCCCAGTAAAACTTGTATTTTGCCGGCCAGTGGACAAGCACAATCACTACAAACCCATTATTTTGCTCAGTACACTGATCCATCAAAGCGAAGAGGAAGTTATTGCTGCATACGCCAACCGCTGGTCTATCGAAACGCTTTTTAAGGAACTCAAGCACACATGGGACTTTGGTAAAAATCAGTGCCGCAACTTCGAGTCATACATTTGCTTTATAACCATCAGCATGATCAGGAGTATCGTTTTTACCATCATGCAGCGCCAAAACGAAGATTACCGCTATAAGGGAACCTTGTTCGAGAAAACCGAATGCGAACTGCAAACACTCAACACCCTGTTCAATCTTGACCAGTACATAAAACAGCTTTGCGAACTCTGCGACGAGAAGCTGAAGTCAAGTACTGCTATTTTGATCAAGGAAATCGAAGCATTCCAGCAACGGTTGCGCGATTGCGTCACCAGTTTACTATTTCAGGGGTGCGAAACTTAAGAAGGAGGTTTTTTAGTATGCGACGAACAAACATTTTTGCCCTTTGTCTTATCCTGTTTTTCCTGCTCCTCACCGGTTGCGGTGGCAGCAGCACATCAAAGAGCACCATTACCGTCAGCGGTATTGTGGCCGATGACCCCGTGGTAAATGCCACCGTACAGATCTTTTCCAGCACCGGAGCATCGCTTGGAACCACGACCACTGGCGCTGATGGCCGCTATCAAATCGACGTCACCCTCGGCAGCGACTACCGCGTGGTTGCCAGCGGTGGCACCTTTGGTGGCAACCCCTTTAACGGTACATTAAAAAGCCATTGCGACACCGGCGAAGCGTGCCACGTCACCCCATTCTCCACCGTTATCGTAGCGCTGGTAGATTCTGGCGATACCCTTCCCACAGCTCAAGCCAAACTAGCAACTACTTTGGGAATTAACCCAGGAGTTGACCCCTTTATTGCGTGGCTTGATACTACCGAACGGGCAACTCTGCCAAACCATATCAATGTAGAAACTATGCGAACCACCATCGGCAATGGCAACGGACTGCAAAACTGGTTGGAAAGCGTTGCTGTGTATGTTAGCGACACGAGTGGAGCTATGCCCGCAGGGATAGCTGAGTTGACACCACAACCAGAGCCACAACCACAACCAGAGCCACAACCAGAGCCACAACCAGAGCCACAACCAGAGCCACAACCAGAGCCACAACCAGAGCCACAACCAGAGCCACAACCAGAGCCACAACCAGAGCCACAACCAGAGCCACAACCAGAACCGCAACCAGAACCACAACCAGAACCACAACCAGAACCAGAACCTGCGACTTACACCGTCACCTTCGTTGATCACAACAGCACCGTACTTAAAAACGAAAACGTAGTACACGGCAACGCCGCAACTGCACCGACAAACCCCAGCCGCACTGGCTATAGCTTTACCGGCTGGACTCCCGCAGAGTTTACAAACATCACCGGCAACACCACTATCACTGCGCAATACACCGTTAATGGATACACCATCACCTTTGACAGTGCTGGTGGTTCAACCGTTGCCAACATCACACAGAACTTTGGCACCGACGTTACCGCTCCAGTGGCTCCAACCCGTGCTGGCTACACGTTTGCTGGCTGGAGCCCAACGCTACCAAGTACCATGCCAAGCGCAAACGCCACCCACACCGCACAGTGGACAGTAAACGAATATACCATCACCTTCGACAGTGCCGGTGGTTCAACCGTTGCAGCTATCACACAGAACTTTGGCACCGACGTTACCGCTCCAGTGGCTCCAACCCGTGCTGGCTACACGTTTGCTGGCTGGAGCCCAACGCTACCAAGTACCATGCCAAGCGCAAACGCCACCCATACCGCACAGTGGACAGTAAACGAATATACCATCACCTTTGACAGTGCCGGTGGTTCAACCGTCGCCAACATCACACAGAACTTTGGCACCGACGTTACCGCTCCAGTGGCTCCAACCCGTGCTGGCTACACGTTTGCTGGCTGGAGCCCAACGCTACCAAGTACCATGCCAAGCGCAAACGCCACCCATACCGCACAGTGGACAGTAAACGAATATACCATCACCTTTGACAGTGCCGGTGGTTCAACCGTCGCCAACATCACACAGAACTTTGGCACCGACGTTACCGCTCCAGTGGCTCCAACCCGTGCTGGCTACACGTTTGCTGGCTGGAGCCCAACGCTACCAAGTACCATGCCAAGCGCAAACGCCACCCACACCGCACAGTGGACAGTAAACGAATATACCATCACCTTCGACAGTGCCGGTGGTTCAACCGTTGCAGCTATCACGCAGAACTTTGGCACCGACGTTACCGCACCAGCAGCACCAACCCGTGCTGGCTACACCTTTGCCGGTTGGAGTCCAACGCTACCAAGTACCATGCCAAGCGCAAACGCCACCCATACCGCACAGTGGACAGTAAACGAATATGCCATCACCTTCGACAGTGCCGGTGGTTCAACCGTTGCAGCTATCACGCAGAACTTTGGCACCGACGTTACCGCACCAGCAGCACCAACCCGTGCTGGCTACACCTTTGCCGGTTGGAGTCCAACGCTACCAAGTACCATGCCAAGCGCAAACGCCACCCATACCGCACAGTGGACAGTAAACGAATATACCATCACCTTTGACAGTGCCGGTGGTTCAACCGTCGCCAACATCACACAGAACTTTGGCACCGACGTTACCGCTCCAGTGGCTCCAACCCGTGCTGGCTACACGTTTGCTGGCTGGAGCCCAACGCTACCAAGTACCATGCCAAGCGCAAACGCCACCCATACCGCACAGTGGACAGTAAACGAATATACCATCACCTTTGACAGTGCCGGTGGTTCAACCGTTGCCAACATCACACAGAACTTTGGCACCGACGTTACCGCTCCAGTGGCTCCAACCCGTGCTGGCTACACGTTTGCTGGCTGGAGCCCAACGCTACCAAGTACCATGCCAAGCGCAAACGCCACCCACACCGCACAGTGGACAGTAAACGAATATACCATCACCTTCGACAGTGCCGGTGGTTCAACCGTTGCAGCTATCACGCAGAACTTTGGCACCGACGTTACCGCACCAGCAGCACCAACCCGTGCTGGCTACACCTTTGCCGGTTGGAGTCCAACGCTACCAAGTACCATGCCAAGCGCAAACGCCACCCATACCGCACAGTGGACAATCAATCAGTACACCATCGCCGTCACCATCGATAGTCCAGAAAGCGGCACCGTCAGCGGACTTGCTACTGATGGCCTGTACGATTACAACAGCACCGTCACCCTGACCGCTACCGCCAATACTGGCTACCAGTGGGAGCGCTGGCTGGAAGGAGCGAGCGAAGTTACTTCTAACGCTACCTACACCTTCAGTGCTACCGCCAACCGTACCCTGACCGCCGTGTTCTCCGCGCTGCCACAACTCAGCATCGGCTCTGCCGACACCTTTGAGGGCAACAGCGACACCACCGAAATCCGCTTCCCCGTCACGCTTGATAAAGCTGCCAACGGCGACGTTGCCGTGCAGTGGTATACCGTCGATGGCACCGCCGACAGCATCGACGACTACATCCCCGTTACCGATGGCGCACTCACTATCCCTAATGGTGAAACCAGCGGCGTGCTCTCCGTCATCATCAACGGCGATACCTTGTATGAGTTTGGCGATGAAACCTTCCGCGTCGTTTTGAGCGCCATTAGCTCCAACGCCCTCTTTAGCGGCAATGCCGATTCACTCGAAGCCACCGGCACCATCAGAAATGACGACGAATTTGTGCCACAACTGAACGACACCGGCATCACTAAGTTTGGCAACGCCAGCTCAAACACCTTTGATACCCTTGACGGGGCCGACGCCACCAACTACGGTGGACAAGATGCCCACTATGGCCGCGACGCCTTGGCAACCAAAGGGCAACTCACTAAAGTCGGTGCTGGGAAAGCGGGCTTTGACTTCACCAAAATCTCGAACAGTGGCAACCCACTCCCTGCCGAAGCAGCGCTCGGCGAAGGGCCGAACGACTGGGCCTGCACCCGCGATAACGTCACCGGCCTGATGTGGGAAGTAAAAACCACCTCCGGCCTGCGCAGCAATGCCAACACCTACAGTTGGTACAACTCCACCGGCGTTAATGATGGTGGCGATACCGGCAAAGCTAACGGTGGCATTTGTAGCGATACCGGCAACTGCGATACGGAAAAGTATGTCGCACGTGTTAACGATACGACCCTGTGCGGTTACAACGATTGGCGTATGCCGAACGTCGATGAACTCAAGTCTATCGTTGATCTTGGCACCTCCAATCCAGCGATTGACACCACCTATTTCCCTAGCACGCCTTCCAGTTGGTTCTGGAGTTCCTCTTCGAAGGCCAGCGGTATGTTTGGCGCTGGCACTGAAGCGTGGCACGTTAACTTCGGTAGCGTTGACTTCACTAAGGCTTACGAAAACGGCAGCCATAAGTTCAACGCCAGCCAAGTCCGTTTGGTTCGCCCCTGACAGTGATTTGGTTTTTTTGGGGTAGCGGTAGACGTTCTTTCTTTTGGCACCAAAAGAAAGAACCAAAGAAAAGTGCCCTCGCGCTTTTGCTCCCCTTGGTTTTGCTTGCCTGCTTCAGAGATCCGGCACAATGCCCCTCCGTGGACATGTGCCGGACTGGCCACTTCCTGTGGCCGCCCCCTACGGGGTCTAGCTGAGCAGGCGGCGCGCCCAAGGGGCAAAAGCTTACCGAGGGGGAAAACGAAACATGGGCGAAGTGAGTATAACAAACGGCTGTCATTTCGAACGAGCGACAGCGAGGAGAAATCTGACTTCTTCACCGCCCGATAGTCACGAACAATTATTTATCAAAAGGAGCATCATTATGACCAGTAAACTGATCCTTGCTATCACCACCGCTACTGTTCTGCTCACTAGCCATGCCCACGCCCTGCAAAGCACCAACTGCAACAACGCCATTACCCCCACCACCCCCGACAGTCGCTTTACCATTCACAACGACGGCACCGTCACCGACACGAAAACCGGACTGATGTGGCAACGGTGCAGCCTTGGACAAACATGGGACAGCACCAACACCACCTGTAGTACTGATACCAGCAACCACAACTGGCAGCAAGCGTTAGCCGCCGCTGAAGCCAGCACCTTTGCTGGATACAACGACTGGAAACTCCCCAATCAAAAAGAGCTGAGTTCGATTGTGGAATACGCCTGCTCGGAGCCCGCTATCAATACCGATATCTTCCCCGCCACACCGTCCAGTTGGTTCTGGAGTTCCTCTCCGAAAGCTGACGAAAATAGTTACGCATTGGTTGTTGACTTCGTCTACGGTGGCGGCAACTATAACCGTAAGGACGGCCTCGTCCTAGTCCGCTTTGTTCGCCCCGGACAGTGATTTTGGGTTTGGGTGATAGGTGATAGGGAATGTGGTTCGTTGGTTTTTGCGATCCGCAATTCACCACCCCGTCAGGCTGCGCCTGCCACCCCTTCATTGGATGGGAATCACAGAGGGGAATTGTGCTGTGTCGCTGAGGCAGGCGGCGCGCCCAAGGGACAAAAAATATCGGTATTTGTAGGGGCGATCCTGCGTGATCGCCCTTCTGCCTCTGTTTTGCAAAGGGCAGACACACAGGTCTGCCCCTACGAAAAGGCCGTGCGTTGCAAGGGGTGGTCAATGCACTATTGCGCTCGCATCTCCACGGTTTCCGCAGGTGACTTCGCGTCAAGGATGTTTTCCAGATAACGCTGCAATTCTTCATAGCTTGCCTGATCGATCTTTTTTTCAATATCTGGCAGGATGTGTTTGAATTTCTTTCTCAGAAGCGAGCGCAGTGTGGCACGAGCTTCTTGCTCGCGCCCAAGCGTAATGCCTTGCTGCCTTCCTTCTTGTCTCCCCAGCATTATCCCACGTTGTTCGCCGCGGCGTTCGAGTTGTTCGGCTATCGATGGCATGGTATCTCCTCCAAGTTGTGTCATCAGGTCAATAAAGGTATCCGGGTCGTCTTCTTTGCCTTCCAGCAAGTATTCGAGAATCAGTATACGGTGGCCGTCTTCGAGTTTAAAGATGTGTCGCAAAGTGGGTTCGAGTTTGGAGAGTTCGGTAAAGATGCCACGCATGGCCATCAGCGAGGCGGCAAGGGAAAGATTATTATATGCACTACTCCGGTGTTTCCAGCCGACTCTGCCATGATTCCACTGCGCCCCGCTGTAAACGGTTTTGTGCCAGTTGTCGCCATGATTCTGGCAGCACCGCGAGTTGCTGCATCGCTTGCAACCCTTCACGATCAAGCGTGTTGTGGAACAGAAGATGTATCAACCGTGCAATCGGCCATGTCGCATACGGGCGCTCGAAGAGTGTTATCGTGTCGCCCGGTGCTACACTGCCTTCTTCCAGTACGCGGTAATACCACCCGGTTCTTCCCGTTTCCTGCACCAATTTCGACATTGACGGATGCGCGAAACGGATATTGAGTTTCCAACACGGTTGACGTGCTTGCGAAACTTCTATCAGTGCGGTTCCAAATCGAAAACGGTCGCCAACGCAGACATTCGATTCGGTTAACCCTTGGGTGCTGATATTTTCTCCAAAACCACCCACCACGAGTCTGTTGTGGATCACTTCCGGCAGTTCACTGCGCCACGCCGCGTAATGTTCTGCCGGATAGTGATGTAAGGCCTTCTCTTGCCCTCCGTGGTTGCGCCGGTCGGCTTGCTGGTCGCCGTCTAACCCCGTCAACGTGACATTCACTGTACGCTCGATCGGCTGTTTGGCTATCGCGCTCATTTCGCCTTTTTTCCCGAAAGGGATGGTGTGTCCAATAAGTAGTTGTTCGATGACGACTGAAGCTGGGGTCATTTTGTAGGCTCCTATGTTGCGCGTAACGGCATGGTTGTTGTGAGTGATGTTCCGCGTTCGCAAGTGGTAAAGGTTTTCCTCATACTTTTGCGGTTCAAAAGTACACCGCAGCAGGGAAATTATAAATAGGAACTGTCAAAAAGTGGTTATTATACGCGAGTATGGCGTGTTGCATTATTTTAACGCTGTTCTTACTTCGATAATTCCTATCTTATGAAATCGGCACTATCTCCGAGTGGCGCCTATTGCTGGTCGCTGTGTTCTGTTGTCTTCTATGTGTGGCAAAACGAGTAAAAGCTATTATTACCAGTAGTTTATCGTCGCTGCATTGCCGCTTATTGTGAAAAATTATTCTACACACTTCTTGATCTAGATCAATTTTTCATTGATAGAAAAGTGTTTTATTCGAGTTTATGCCACATGAAAGCATGCTTGGTTTTGCTCCGGTAATCCTCTTTCGTGTTTTCAGGTCGCAATGTTGTTTTCAATGGAGGTCATCATGAACCTACTTCGATGTTTTGTGTTTTTTGCGCTCATTGTGCTGGTGTCATCGCCAGTGGTGGCTTCAATTGCGGGGGATGCTCGTACGGGGCAATCTTTGTATACGGGTGAAATGCCTTTTGCCGCCGGTGCTTCCCCGTGTATTGCTTGTCACAGTTTGAGTGCGGCGGGTTTCGGGAATGCTCGTATGGCAAATTATGCGGGTGATTTGAGTTACCTCTACCACGGTTTTGGCACGGAGGGGATGCAAGGGATTTTGCGCAATTTGCAACACCTCCCGTCGATGGCGGCTATCTATCGCGAACGCCCCTTGAGTGATGAAGAGATTCGCGTGCTGGGGGTGTTTTTCGCGGCGCTGCCGGAAGCGACTCCGCCCACGTCTGAACTCCCCATTGCCTTACATGCGGCCGTGGTCTTTGGTGTGATCGCGTTTGTTCTTGGCTTCTGGGGACGTCACCGCCGTCGTGCTGGAGCGCGCCAGCAGCTTCACGAGCGCCATGAAATCAAAACGAGGGGGATGCAATGAGCTGGATACAGGATATCGTCAATCCAAATGCCCGCAAATGGGAAGAGTTTTATCGCGGACGCCATCAACATGATCGGGTCGTCCGTAGTACGCACGGCGTGAATTGCACTGGGAGTTGCTCGTGGAATATTGCGGTGAAAGAAGGGATTGTTGCTTGGGAAATACAGGCGACCGATTATCCGCCCCTTGCGGGAGATGTGCCGCCGTATGAGCCTCGCGGTTGTCAGCGTGGCGCGTCGTGTTCGTGGTATCTCTATAGCCCGTTGCGGGTCAAGTATCCCTACTTGCGCGGAGCGCTGCTTGATTTATGGCAGGAAGCACGGGCGCAGCATGCTGATCCACTGGCCGCCTGGACGTCGATTGTGGAAGATGAAGAGAAGCGCCGTCGCTATCAGCAGGCACGCGGCAAAGGCGGTTTTCGTCGCTTTGACTGGGAGAGCGCGCTGGAAATGATTGCGGCTTCCACGCTGTACACCGTCAAGAAATATGGCCCGGATCGGGTCATCGGCTTTTCGCCCATTCCCGCCATGTCTATGCTCAGCTATGCGGCTGGTTCGCGTTTTCTGCAGCTTCTTGGTGGCGTGAACCTTTCATTTTATGATTGGTATTGCGATCTTCCCAATGCTTCGCCAGAAATCTGGGGCGAGCAGACCGATGTTGCCGAAAGTGCCGACTGGTACAACAGTAAATTTATTACGGTGATGGGATCAAATCCCGGCATGACGCGGACGCCGGATGTGCACTTTTTAGCCGAAGCACGCCACAACGGCACCAAAGTCGTTTCGCTCTCACCCGATCTCAATATGAGTAGCAAATATGCCGACTGGTGGATTCCAGTGCATGCGAGCCAAGATGGTGCGTTTTGGATGGCGGTCAATCACGTTATTCTGAAAGAATTCCACCATCAGGCGCAAACGCCAGCCTTCCTTGATTACCTCACCCGTTACACCGACAGCCCATTTTTGATTTGCTTGGAGCAGCACGATGGCGAATTCAAAGCGGGTCGCATGCTTCCTGCCGGACAAACACCACGCTACCGCGAAAGTGAAAACGGTGAATTCAAATACTTGGTATGGGATAGTAAGAGCAATGCCGCGCGGATGCCACTGGGAACGCTCGGTTTTCGCTGGCAGCAGAAAAAAGGTGAGTGGAACCTGAATCTGCGTGATGGGCTTGATAATGCCGAGCTGACGCCGGAGATCTCATTCTTGAATGAGCATGATGCGGTGATACCTGTCGAATTTATCGACTTCGCCGATGAAAAACGGACGCGGCGCGATATTCCGGTGCGCTACATCGAAACCAACGATGGCACATCCATTGCGGTAACCACGGTTTTCGATTTGCTCATGGCGCAATTTGGTGTCGCGCGTGCAGTGTTACAGCAGGGATATCCTGTCGATTACAACGATGAAACCGCCGCCTATACTCCCGCTTGGCAGGAGCGCTACAGTGGCGTTGACCGGGATACCGTCATCCGTTTTGCCCGTGAATGGGCAGGAACAGCCGAACGGACGGGTGGGAAATGTTCTATCATCATCGGCGCGGGCATCAACCATTGGTATCATGCCAATCTGACCTATCGGGCGGGTATTGTCGCACTGATGCTGTGCGGGTGTGTTGGCAAAAATGGTGGTGGACTCAACCACTATGTTGGACAAGAAAAGCTGGCGCCGCAAGCGCCGTGGGCGACCATTGCCGGAGCGATGGACTGGACGAAGCCACCGCGTTTCCAGAATACGCCATCGTTCCATTATGTACACAGCGATCAATGGCGCTATGAGCGTGCCGTTGATGAAGAGCAACTCAACCCGGTCGAAAGTGCCTCCCACTTGACGGGCGGCCACACGATGAACCATCAGGTGCGCGCCGTGAAGCGCGGCTGGCTCCCGTTTTATCCGCAATTTGAACGCAATTCGCTTGATCTTGTGCGCGATGCCGAAAAAGCTGGCGCCATTACCAGCGAGGAAATTGTCAAATGGACGGTCGAGCAGTTAGTGTCCAAAAAACTCAATTTTGCGATTGAAGATCCAGACGCGCCCGCCAATTGGCCGCGCCTATGGTTTATCTGGCGCGGTAACGCGCTTTCTTCCAGCGCGAAAGGGCAAGAATACTTTTTTAAGCACTATTTAGGAACCCATTCCAGCACCATTGCGCCAGAAACGGGGAAAGAGGGCCTTACCGAAGCGCGCTGGCGCGACAAAGCCCCCGAAGGAAAATTGGATCTGGTTGTCAACCTCAACTTCCGCATGGACACGACGGCGCTCTACTCCGATCTCGTGCTGCCAACCTCGACGTGGTACGAAAAAGACGATCTGAACACGACGGATATGCACTCGTATATCCATCCACTGCAGGCGGCGGTTGCGCCGTGTTGGGAGTCGCGCCCGGATTGGGATATTTTTCAGGCCATCGCCCAAAAGGTGAGTGAACTCGCGACGACCCACCTGCCGCAACCGCAGCGCGACATTGTGGCGGTTCCGTTGCAACACGATACGCCGGCGGAAATGGCGCAGCGTGAAGTGCGCGACTGGAGCCGTGGTGAGTGCGAAGCGATCCCCGGCAAAACGATGCCCGGTTTGGTGGTGGTGGAGCGCGACTACGCGAAGCTCTACCAACGGATGATCTCACTTGGTCCAGGCTTGCGGCAGGGCGGATTGGGCATGCACGGCCTGAACTGGAGTGTTGAAGATGCCTACGATGAGTTGGTTGCGACTCGCCCGACTGAAACGTGGGACAATCAGACGTACCCATCACTGGTGCAGGCACGCGATGCCGCCAATATCATCATGCACTTGGCACCGGAAACCAATGGCGAAATGGCCTACCGCGCCTTCCTTGCCGAAGAGAAAAAAGTTGGCGTTCCGCTCGTTGATCTTGCCGAAAAAAGTCGTTCCGTGCGGACAAATTTTGACGACATTGCCAAGCAGCCGCGTCGCTTGTTGACCACGCCGTGTTGGACTGGCATCACCAATGAAGGGCGCGCCTACAGCGCCTACTGCCTGAACGTGGAACGCCTCATTCCGTGGCGCACGCTGACGGGACGGCAGCACTTCTACCTCGATCACCAAAGCTATATCGCGTACGGCGAACACCTGCCGACCTACAAGCCAAAGCTGGAACGGAAGTTCTTGCAGGATCTGGTGGCGACGGCACCGGAAAAGAGCACGATTGCGCTGAATTATCTTACACCGCATGGCAAATGGGGCATTCACTCCACGTATGGCGATAATCACCGGATGCTTTCACTGTCGCGCGGGCTTCATCCGCTGTGGATCAACGATGCCGATGCGGCGCAAATTGACCTGCACGATAACGACTGGGTCGAAGTGTATAACGACCACGGTGTCGTCGTCACCCGTGCGGTGGTGAGTGCGCGCATTCCTGCCGGTATTGCGTTTATCTATCATGCACCGGAACGCACCATTGGCGTGCCGAAATCATCGCTGCGCGATGGTCAGCGCGCTGGCAGCCACAACAGTTTGATTCGCACCCGCCTCAAACCGAATTTGATGGCCGGCGGTTACGGGCAGTTCACGTATGGGTTTAACTACTGGGGGCCAACCGGAACCAATCGCGATACCTTTGTCCTGATACGCAAGTATCACGGCGAAGTGCAGTGGTAATAAGGAGCAGACTATGAATGTACGCGCACAGATATCATCCGTTTTTCATCTCGATAAATGTATTGGCTGTCACACCTGTAGTGTCACCTGTAAGAACCTTTGGACGGATCGCAAAGGGGCGGAATACATGTGGTGGAACAATGTTGAAACCAAGCCCGGTACGGGCTATCCGACCCAGTGGGAGAATCAGGAGCACTCTAAAGGGGGCTGGAAGAGCGATGGCAACAGCCTGGAACTGCGTTCGGGTGGCAAAGGGAAAAGCCTGCTCAATGTCTTTCACAATCCCAACTTGCCGACCTTAGACGATTACTATGAGCCGTGGACGTACCGTTACGATGATCTTTTCAATGCTCCGGCTGGAAAAGGTCAGCCAACCGCTCGCCCGGTATCAATGATTACGGGCAAACCGATAGATCCCCAAGCGGGGCCGAATTGGGATGATGACCTTGGCGGTTCCAAGCTCTATGCCGCCAATGACCCTTCGCTCGAAGGGTTGAGTGACGAGGAAAAACAGCAGTTGTTTGCGACGGAAAAGATGGCATTTTTCTATCTGCCGCGTCGCTGTAACCACTGCATGAATGCGGCCTGCGTTGCCAGTTGCCCTTCCGGCGCGATTTATAAGCGCGGTGAGGATGGCATTGTGCTTGTCAATCAGGAAAAATGCCGTGGCTGGCGCATGTGTGTTTCGGCCTGCCCGTACAAAAAGGTGTACTACAACTGGAGTGTGGGGAAATCGGAAAAGTGCATCAGTTGCTATCCACGGGTGGAATCGGGCGAAATACCTGGCTGCTACGCCAGTTGTGTTGGTCGCATCCGCTATATGGGCGTGCTCTTGTACGATGCCGATAAAATCAAGTCGACGGCGATGATTCCCGCCAAAGAGCTGGCGGCTGCCCAGCGCGATATGATTCTTGATCCGAGCGACCCTGCTGTTATCAGCGCCGCACGGAGCAGTGGTATTGCCGAACACGTTTTGAACGCTGCGCGTCGCTCGCCGGTCTACCGTTTTGTCAAAGAGTGGAAAATTGCGCTGCCGTTGCATCCTGAATTTCGCACGCTGCCGATGATTTTTTATGTGCCACCGTTGCTGCCTGTACTCGCCAAGGTGGAAAATGGTGTGGCCAATATGGCGGAAGCCAGCTTTTCGAGTTTAGAGCAGGCACGTTTGCCGCTGCGCTATCTGGCGAATCTTTTTGCTGGCGGCAATGAAATGGAGATTACAGCTGTCTACCGCCGACTGATTGCGGTGCGCTTGCAACGCCGTGCGGCCACGGTAGGCGATATCGCCGCCGCCGATGTTACTGCCGCGCAACAAGAAGTAAATGCCGAAATGGCGAACGCGATTTATCGCATGAGTGCGCTGACGTCCATGCAAGAGCGCATTGTGCTGCCGCCGCTGAATCGGGAAATGTCGATTGAAGCGGTTGTCGACCCGCATGAATACCGTGGTTCGGCTGGATTTGGTATTCGGCAAGCGCCAGCACGGCGTTGGTAGGAGGAAATGATGCGTGAACCATTTCTTTTTTTCAGCACATTGCTGAGCTACCCCACCATGCAAACACTGGCGGAGATTCAGAACTATTGGAAGCGAGCGGTATTGTCGCCTGAGTCTTTGGAGTTGCTGGCACCGTTTCAAACGGCAATGTCCCAGGAAGGATTGGCCGGTATGCAGGAGTGTTATACCGCCGCATTTGATCTGCAGCCGCTGTGTGCTCCATATGTCGCGTATCAGTTGTGTGGCGATGATGCACGCCGTGGACAGTTTCTGATCCGCCTGCAACAGCTCTACCGCAGTGTAGGATTTGCGGCAGAAGGCGAGCTGGCTGATCACCTGAGTATTGTGCTTCATTTTCTGGCGGAAGCTCCGGCATCAGAAGCCGTTTCTGATTTACAGGAAGATGGACTTAAACCCGCCGTGGCGACAATGACTGGTCTGATGGCAGGTGGCAATAATCCGTATGGATGTGTGCTGGCGGCGCTTGAACACACCTTGAACTTTTCCGTGACGACGACCAAGGAGTTGCACCATGTTTGATATTATTCTTTTTGCGGTCTTTCCGTATGTCGCGATCAGCTTGGCGGTTATTGTTGGGATCTACCGTTTAAAAACTGACAGCTTTTCTTTTTCGGCGCACTCGTCGCAGTTTTTTGAAAGTCGTCGCCTCTTCTGGGGTTCGGTGCCGTGGCATTTTGCGATCATTCTGGTTTTGCTGGCACACCTGCTAGCGTTCCTGTTTCCGGCTGCTTGGGGGGCATTGGCAGGAAAGCCGATCCGCCTGTACCTGTTGGAAATCACAGGATTGGCGCTGGGAGTGATGACGGTTATCGGTCTGGCACAGTTAATGTTGCGGCGGGCGGGTGAGCCGCGAGTCCACGTGGTGACAACGAAAATGGATTGGGTCGTGCTGGTGCTGCTTTTAGCGCAAGTGGTGAGTGGCGTGGTGATTGCGTGGACACTCCGCTGGGGCTCAGTGTGGTATCTGCACACGGCTACCCCCTGGCTTTGGTCGTTGCTGCAATTCAATCCACAGGTAGAGTATATCGCTGCGTTGCCGAATATAGTGAAATTCCATGCCTTTAATGCCTTCCTCTTAATTGCGGTTTTCCCATTCTCGCGTCTTGTGCATGCGGCAGCGGTTCCACTCGGATATCTCTGGCGTTCACCACAGTTAGTACTATGGAATCGACGCTGAGTCAGACGTACTGGAGGTGAGGCATGGCATCGAAGAAACGCAAACAGATATCGGTGCTGATAATGAGTACCACGGCCTTCACCGCGTGTTTTGCGGTGTGGGTCATGTACTCAGTTATTGGAATACCGATCAAGAATGAGTTGGGGCTCAGCGAGACACAGTTCGGACTGATGGCAGCGACTCCGATTCTGTCCGGTTCGCTCATCCGTCTGCCGCTGGGCATGTGGACGGACAAATACGGTGGGCGGTTGGTGTTCACGGTGCTGATGTTTTCGGCAGTGGTGCCTATCTGGCTTATCAGTTATGCCACTGTCTATTGGCATTTTCTGCTGCTCGGTTTGTTTATCGGGGTGGCGGGAGGCTCTTTTTCGGTGGGTATTGCGTACACGGGGCGTTGGTTTTCCAAAGAACGCAAAGGTTTGGCGATGGGTATTTTCGGGGCGGGGAATGCGGGAGCAGCGTTGACAAAATTTGTCGCTCCGGCATTAGTTGTCGCCTATGGCTGGCAGAGTGTACCCCAAGTGTACGCGGTAGCACTGGCTATGGTGGCGCTTTTGTTTCTGGTGTTTACGTTTACCGAACCTCATCACAAAGTTGGCCAAGAAGTAACGTTTCGCAGCCAGCTGAAAGCGTTGCGCGATATCCGTGTCTGGAAATACTGCCAATACTACTCCATCGTCTTTGGTGGGTACGTGGCACTTTCGTTATGGCTGACAAAGTACTATATCAGTGAATACGGCTTTGGCATTCAAACGGCGGCGTTGATTGCCGCTATTTTCGTTCTCCCTTCTGGTGTTATACGGGCGCTTGGCGGATGGCTTTCAGACAAATTTGGCGCGCACACGGTTACGTGGTGGGTTATGTGGACTTCGTGTGTTGCCTTGTTTGTGCTCTCTTACCCGCAGCACACCGTGATCATACAGACACTACGTGGTGAGCTTGTTCTTGATCTTGGTCTGAATGTCTGGTTGTTTACGGCACTGTTGTTTGTGGTTGGTATTGCGTGGGGCTTTGGCAAAGCATCGGTGTTTAAATATATCGGTGACGAATATCCCCACAATATCGGTGTTATTTCCGGCATTGTCGGGCTGATGGGTGGACTCGGTGGATTTATTTTTCCTGTTGTTTTCGGGATGATGGTCGATTTGACGGGAATCAATAGCAGTATTTTTATGCTGTTATTTCTGATTACCGCATGGTCATTGGTCTGGATGTATTCAACGGAAGTGCGTGGTGTGAAAACGCTGAAGTTGATTGCTTCGACTGGCAAAGAAGAACTGAAAAAATCATCTGATCTTTAGATTTTTCAAGGGAGCTATCATGAAAAGTTCATCAAAACGGGTTCTGACGCAGTGGGAGCCGGAAAATAGCGAATTTTGGGAAAGTACGGGGAAGCGCATTGCGCAGCGGAATCTGTGGATTTCTATTCCGAACCTGCTGCTGGCGTTTGCGGTGTGGATGGTGTGGAGCGTTGTGGTCGTCAATCTGCCGAATCTTGGTTTTACCTACAGTGCCAACCAGTTGTTCTGGCTGGCGGCATTGCCGGGTTTGTCGGGAGCAACGTTGCGGATATTCTATTCCTTTATGGTGCCGATATTTGGTGGGAGCCGTTGGACGGCCATCAGTACGGCGTCACTGCTGCTGCCAGCTTTTGGTATCGGCTTTGCGGTGCAAGATACGGCAACACCGTATTCTATCATGTTGCTGCTCGCATTGCTGTGTGGTTTTGGCGGCGGAAATTTTGCTTCTAGTATGGCGAATATCAGCTTTTTCTACCCCAAATCACAGAAAGGTACGGCGCTTGGGATGAATGCCGGACTGGGCAATCTTGGTGTCTCCACAGTGCAATTTGTGGTGCCGCTGGTCATTACCGCAAGTGTGTTTGGCGCGCTGGGTGGTGAGCCGCTGACGTGGGTCAAAGGGGATGTGACCAAGCAGATGTGGCTACAGAATGCTGGATTCATCTGGGTGCCGTTTATTGCCGCCGCCAGTTTAGCGGCATGGTTTGGCATGAACGATATTGCCAGCGCGAAAGCCTCGTTTTCGGAACAAGCCATTATCTTTCGGCGCAAGCATAACTGGCTGATGTGTTGGCTCTATCTGGGAACATTTGGGTCATTTATCGGGTATGCCGCTGGTTTTCCGATGCTCATCAAAATGCAGTTTCCCGATGTTGATGCCATGAAATACGCGTTTCTTGGGCCGTTAGTCGGGGCGCTGATCCGTCCTGTTGGTGGCTGGATGTCGGATAAACTTGGCGGTGCCACCGTAACCTTTTGGAATTTTATTGCGATGTTGCTGGCCGTATTCGGCGTACTTTATTTCCTTCCCTCAGGCTGGAGCGGGGGGAATTTCTGGGGTTTTCTGGCGATGTTTATGGTGCTCTTTATCACGACAGGGATTGGCAATGGATCGACCTTCCGCATGGTGCCCGTGATTTTTATGACAGAACGGCAACGTGATGCTGCGGGAAAAGGGGTGGCCGCTCAAGAGCAAGCGGTACGTGACGCCAATAAAGAAGCTGCGGCGGTACTGGGATTTAGTTCGGCAATGGCAGCCTACGGCGGATTTTTTATTCCCAAAAGCTATGGCACGTCGATCAGCATGACCGGTGGGCCGGAAGCGGCTTTGCTTGGCTTTATCGTCTTTTATGTGACGTGTATTGCGATGACGTGGTGGTTTTACGCGCGGCGCGGTGCGGAAATGCCTTGCTGATGACGTAACAAAAAAGCCCCCGATCGCTCTTGTAGCAACCGGGGGCTTTTGTATTGATGCTGTCAGATTAGATAGCGTTGATAATCGTGTTCAGTGTTGCGCTTGGACGCATTGCTTTGTCCGCTTTTTCGAAGACTGGGCGGTAGTATCCACCAATGTCCATTGGTTTGCCTTGCGCGGCAAGGAGCTCTTCGTTGATCTTTGCTTCGTTGGCTTCCAGTTCTTTGGCAACTTTGGCGAACTGAGACTGAAGTTCTTTGTTTTCGCTTTGTGCAGCCAGTGCCTGAGCCCAGTAGAGAGCAAGGTAGAAGTGGCTGCCACGGTTGTCGATCTGGCCGACTTTCCGTGCTGGTGACTTGTCGTTGTCGAGGAATTTCGCTACCGCATCGTCAAGTGTTTTGGCGAGCAGTGCGGCTTTCGGGTTGTTGTAAACGCTGGCAATGTGCTCGTACGATGCTGTCAGGGCGCAGAACTCGCCGAGCGAATCCCATCTGAGGTAGCCCTCTTTGACGAACTGTTGCACGTGCTTTGGAGCCGATCCGCCGGCGCCAGTTTCAAAGAGTCCGCCGCCGTTCAGCAGTGGTACGATAGAAAGCATTTTGGCGCTGGTGCCGAGTTCCAGGATTGGGAAAAGGTCGGTGAGGTAGTCGCGCAGAACGTTGCCGGTAACGGAAATAGTGTCTTTGCCTTCGCGGATTCGCTTGACAGAAAAACGCATGGCTTCGACTGGTGTCATGATGCTGATTTCAAGGCCAGTTGTGTCGAAGTTTTTGAGGTACTTCTCAACTTTCGCGATGAGTTGCGCGTCATGGGCGCGGTTTTTGTCAAGCCAGAAGATAGCCGGAGCGCCGGAAGCTTTCGCACGGTTGACGGCAAGTTTTACCCAGTCTTGGATTGGCAGGTCTTTCACTTGGCACATTCTGAAGATGTCGCCAGTTTCAACTTTTTGTTCCATGTAGCACTTGCCACTGTTGTTGTCGACAACACGGATTACGCCATCAGCTGGAGCGAAGAAGGTTTTGTCGTGCGAGCCGTATTCTTCGGCTTTTTGCGCCATCAGGCCAACGTTCGATACGCTGCCCATAGTGGCGGGGTCGTACTGGCCGTTTTTCTGACAATCGACAATCATCTCTTGGTACATAGTCGCGTAGCAACGGTCAGGGATCATAGCAACGGTGTCATACTGCTTGTCATCTGGTCCCCACATTTGACCGCCGTCACGGATGACAACTGGCATAGAGGCGTCAACGATGATGTCGTTTGGTACGTGCAGGTTGGTGATCCCTTTGCTGGAGTCAACCATCGCAAGGCGTGGGCGTGTCGCATAGACGGCTTGGATGTCAGCTTCGATAGCGGCTTTTTGGTCAGCAGGAAGCTTGGTGATTTTTGCGTAGACGTCGCCAAGACCGTTGCTGGTATTGACACCGATTTGCTTGAAGGTTTCGCCGTGTTTTTTGAAGACGTCAGCGTAGAATACTTCCACTGCGTGGCCGAACATAACCGGATCGGAAATCTTCATCATCGTGGCTTTAAGGTGAAGCGACAGCAGCACGTCGTCATTTTTCGCGGCATCGATCTGCTCAGCGTAGAATTTGCGCAGTGCTTTGACGTTCAGAGCAGAAGAATCAATAACTTCGCCAGCCTGCAGTGCTACTTTTTCTTTGAGAATTTTTGTTTGGCCATTGCCGACAAACTCAATTTTTACGCTGGTAGCGGCGTCCATCGTTGCGGATTGCTCGCTGCCGTAGAAGTCGCCGTTTTGCATGAAGGCGACGCGAGTTTTCGAGCCTTGTGGCCAAGGGCGCATCATGCGGTGCGGGTTTCTTTGGGCGTGTTTTTTGACGGCAACTGCTGCACGACGGTCAGAGTTTCCTTCGCGCAGAACAGGGTTAACCGCACTGCCGAGTACTTTGGCGTAGCGCTCTTTGATGGCTTTTTCTTCGTCAGTTTTCGGATCTTCAGGATAGTCAGGGAGTTTATAGCCTTTGCCCTGAAGTTCTTTAATCGCTTCTTGCAGCTGAGGAATAGAGGCGCTGATATTTGGCAGCTTAATGATGTTTGCTTCAGGTGTAACTGAAATTTCGCCAAGTTGCTGAAGGAAATCAGGAATTTGTTGCTCTTTGGTCAAAAAGTCAGGGAAGTTCGCAATGATCCGGCCGGAAAGGGAGATGTCGCGCATTTCGACGCTGATACCGGAATCTTTCGAAAACGCCTGCACGATTGGGAGCAGAGAGTAGGTGGCGAGTGCCGGAGCTTCGTCGATTTCAGTCCAGATGATCGTTGCATTTTGATTTGCCATGTCTTCTCCTTGAAAAAGTGTTGAGTGTTTCCTGAAGCAGAGCCGCTGTTATCGCGAAACTCGGTTTCAGTGCTGTCGAGATTTATAACCCCGTTATGCTCATAGTGCACATTGTATACAATGTGCGAAGCGGACTGTCAAGATCCTTCCCTTCGCGTCAAAAAAAGCAACTTTCACGATGAATTTTTTATCGGGTCGTTGTACTATTCGCTACCACATATTTGGAGGACACAATTTTTTATGAGTGATTACAAAGTAGCAGACCTCTCTTTGGCCGCTTGGGGGCGTCGTGAGATTCGGATTGCGGAAACAGAAATGCCCGCTTTGATGAAAATTCGTGCGAAATACCATGCGGAACAACCGCTGCAAGGGGCTCGCATTACTGGCTGCATTCACATGACGATTCAAACGGCGGTGTTGATTGAAACGTTGGTGAGCCTCGGTGCCGAAGTGCGCTGGAGCTCGTGTAATATTTTCTCAACGCAAGACCATGCGGCGGCGGCGATTGCGGCAGCTGGTATTCCGGTTTTTGCTTGGAAAGGCGAGACGGAAGAGGAATACTGGTGGTGTGTCGAGCAGACTATTCATGGCCCGAATGGTTGGGTGCCAAATATGGTGCTGGATGATGGTGGCGATTTGACGGCGCTCTTGCACGAAAAGTATCCGCATTTATTGGATGGCATTCATGGTGTGTCTGAGGAGACGACAACGGGCGTGCACCGCTTGCAGGAAATGCTCCAAAAGGGGACACTGAGAATTCCCGCGATCAATGTCAATGATTCGGTTACGAAGTCAAAGAATGATAATAAATATGGTTGCCGTCATAGTTTGAACGATGCCGTGAAGCGGGCAACGGATCACCTGCTTTCCGGTAAACAAGCGTTGGTTATCGGATACGGTGATGTTGGAAAGGGCTCGGCGGCGTCGCTGCGTCAAGAAGGGATGATTGTCAAAGTGACCGAGATCGACCCGATCTGCGCGATGCAGGCTTGTATGGATGGGTACGAGGTCGTTTCGCCGTATATCAACGGTATCAATACAGGAACAGCGGCCGGCGTTGACGCGGCACTGCTCGGGAAAATTGATTTGCTGGTAACGACGACGGGCAATGTCAATGTCTGCGATGCGCACATGCTGGCGGCGCTCAAGCGCGGTGCGGTGGTGTGCAATATCGGCCATTTTGATAACGAAATCGATACAGCGTTCTTGCGCAAGCAGTGGGCATGGGAAGAGGTAAAGCCGCAAGTACATAAGATTTATCGCGATTGCTCAGCGGGATCAGAGCCGAATCAAGGAAGCGCGGATTACTTGCTGCTTTTATCTGAGGGGCGTTTGGTCAACCTTGGCAATGCTACGGGGCATCCAAGCCGCATTATGGATGGGTCATTTGCGAACCAGGTATTGGCGCAAATTCACCTGTATAAAGCGCAATTCGCTGCTTTGACCGTCGGGCAAAAGAGCCAGATGTTGAGTGTTGAGGTATTGCCGAAATTATTGGATGAAGAAGTTGCGCGGTACATGGTTGAGGGCTTTGGCGGTGTGATTACTCGCATGAGCGATGTGCAGGCAGCCTACCTTGGTGTTCCAGTTGCCGGGCCGTATAAGTCGAATGAATACCGCTATTGAGGGAACTGTGACGGGAAACAAACATCTTTTGACTTGACAGTGGAGAGTCGATTTCCTAGTATCGCATATTGTATACAATGCCGCATAGCGCCTTTTCAGAAGTTCCGTTCTTCTTGGTTTTGTCTACCGTGTGTGTCACGAAATAGGCAGTGCTCGTAGGGGATGCGTACTACTTTACAAATGGTAATTCGGCAATACGTATAGTTTTTTCATCAATACTCGCTCCCATTGTGGGGCGGCAAATTTTAAGGAGGCACTCATGGCCCGTAAAAAGATTGCTTTAATCGGTGGCGGTCAAATTGGTGGCGTTCTCGCCCAACTCTGCGCACTGCGTGAACTCGGCGACGTGGTTCTGTTCGACATCGTGCAGAACATGCCGATGGGGAAAACTCTTGACATCGCTGAAGCCAGCCGTGTTGATGGCTTTGATGTCGAACTCAAGGGTGCAAATGAGTATGCTGACATCAAAGGTTCTGATGTTGTTATCGTCACTGCCGGTCTACCGCGCAAGCCAGGCATGAGCCGCGACGATCTGTTGGCGACAAATGCCAAGATCATGACTCAGGTTGCTGAAGGGATTAAGCAGTACGCTCCGAACGCTTTTGTTATCGTTATCTCTAACCCACTTGACGCAATGGTTACTCTGTGCCAACGCATCACTGGTTTCCCAAGCAAGCGCGTAATGGGTATGGCTGGCGTGCTTGACTCTGCTCGTTTCTCCTCGTTCATCGCATGGGAACTCGGCGTATCGGTAAAAGACGTTAACGCAATGGTTCTTGGTGGTCACGGCGACACGATGGTGCCTATTAAGCGCTTCGCAAACGTCAATGGTATTCCTGTGTATGAACTGTTGAAGAAAAAATACAAAGGCGACATGACGAAAGTTGAAGAAGTCATGACTGCTATGGTTGAGCGTACTAAAGGCGCTGGTGGCGAAGTTGTTAAGCTGCTCGGAAACGGTTCAGCGTTCTACTCTCCTGCTTCTTCGGCTATTGCTATGGTTGAAGCGATCCTACGCGACCAGAAGCGTCTGCTTCCTGTTTGCGCTCTCTTGAACGGCGAATACGGCGTAAAAGGATTCTACGTTGGCGTTCCTGTAGTTCTTGGTGCTGAAGGGATTGAACAGATCATTGAAATGGATCTCGACGCTGAAGAAACCAAGCTTCTCAAAATCTCTTGCGACGCAGTTGAAGAACTTGTTGGCGCAATGGATAAGGTTCTCGCACCTGCATAATGCTTATTTAGGAAAATCAGGTGGGGCATTCCCCACCTTTTTTTAGGTTTATTAAATTTTTACGTAAAGAGGGGATGCAACATGTCCATTCTCCAAAGTGCTGTGGGTCGGAAAATCTTCATGGCTATCACTGGCCTGCTGATGTTTCTGTTTCTTGTCATCCACATGCTTGGTAACAGTTCACTTTTTATTGGGCCAGATGGGCTCAATGCGTATGCTGAATTCCTGCACAGCCTCGGGGCTGGTGTCTGGATCTTCCGCCTTGTTATGGCCGTTCTGTTTATTTTCCACGTGATTTTAGGTATTCAACTCACCGCGGAAAACCGCGATGCACGTCCAATTCAGTACATGCACAAAAAAGACCTGCGCACGACGGTAGCTGCCAAGAGCATGATCTACACTGGTGTGGTTATTTTGGGTTTTGTTGTGTACCACTTGCTCCACTTTACCGTGCGCATTACGAATCCCGAAATTTCACAGGGAATCGATGCTGCGGGTCGTTTTGACGTGTATACGATGGTTGTGCTCAGCTTTGAAAACTTCGCGATTGCAGCTGTGTACATCATCGCTATGTTCGCATTACTGTTCCACATCAGCCATGGTCTTTCGAGCATGCTCCAAACGCTTGGTTTGAACAACGGTCCGATTCTGGGGACTCTCCAGAAAATCGGTTACGTCGTGGCAGCGGCTATTGCACTGGGATACGTCACATTTCCCGTCTCCGTATTGCTCGGCATCGTGAAAGTATAAGGGGGAAAACGTGATTCTCGACGGAAAATGTCCTTCTGGACCAATTGAAAAAACATGGGATAAGCACCGCTTCGACATGAAGCTGGTAAACCCAGCCAATAAGCGGAAGTTCAAAGTACTGATGGTCGGAACTGGTCTTGCCGGTGCCGCTGGTGCCGCCAGTCTTGGCGAACTGGGCTATAACGTTGAGGCGTTCTGCTATCAGGACAGCCCACGCCGTGCGCACTCTATTGCAGCGCAGGGCGGCATCAACGCAGCGAAGAACTATCCAAACGACGGCGACTCTATCTACCGCCTGTTTTATGACACGATTAAGGGCGGCGATTTCCGCGCTCGTGAAGCTGATGTATGGCGTCTGGCGCAAGTCAGTAACAACATTATTGATCAGTGCGTTGCGCAAGGGGTTCCTTTCGCGCGTGATTATGCTGGCTACCTTGACAACCGTTCTTTCGGTGGTGCGCAGGTTTCTCGTACTTTCTACGCTCGTGGCCAGACGGGTCAGCAGCTGTTGCTTGGCGCGTATCAGGCGCTTGCGCGCCAAATTAACGCTGGCAGCGTGAAAATGTTCGCGCGTCGCGAAATGCTCGATCTTGTTGTGGTAGACGGTGTGGCTCGCGGTATCATCTGCCGTAACCTCGTGAATGGCGAAATCGAAACCTACTGGGGCGACGCGGTTTGCCTCGCAACCGGTGGGTATGTCAACGTATTCTACCTTTCTACCAACGCTATGGGTTGTTCTGTTACCGCACAGTGGAAAGCCGCGAAGAAGGGCGCATATTTTGCGAACCCTTGCTATACACAGATCCATCCAACCTGTATTCCACAGTCTGGCGACCACCAGTCGAAGCTGACGTTGATGTCAGAATCACTGCGTAACGATGGCCGTTGCTGGGTTCCGAAGAAAAAAGAAGATTGCGGCAAGCCAGTCAGTGAAATTCCTGACGAAGCTCGCGATTACTATCTTGAGCGGAAGTACCCAAGCTTCGGCAACCTTGCGCCACGCGATATCGCTTCGCGCGCTGCTAAAGAGCAGTGTGACGATGGTCGCGGTGTAGGGCCTGGCGGACGTGGTGTTTACCTTGACTTCGCTTCTTCGATCAACCGCCTCGGTGAAGACAAAATTCGTGAGCGTTACGGCAACCTCTTCCAGATGTATGAAAAAATCACGGATGAAAATGCCTACAAAGTTCCAATGCGGATGTACCCTGCGCCTCACTACTCAATGGGTGGCCTCTGGGTTGACTACAATCTGCAAAGCAATATCCCTGGTCTTTTTGTTTTGGGTGAGGCGAACTTCTCGGTTCACGGTGCGAACCGCCTTGGCGCTTCAGCGTTGATGCAGGGCTTGGCCGACGGTTACTTTGTCATTCCTTATACTATTGCCGACTACTTGGCGCGTATTACTCCAGGAACGATTAAAGATGACCATCCTGCCTTTAAAGCCGCGAAAGCGGAAGTTGAAGCGAATACGAAGCGCTTGATTGGCATTAACGGTAAGAAAACCGTTACTGAATTCCACCGCTCGCTTGGTAAGATTATGTGGGAAAATGTCGGTATGGCGCGCAACGAAGCCAGTCTCAAGTACGCTCTGGAAGAAATTCCAAAGTTGCGTGAGGAGTTCTGGCAAAACGTGAAAGTCACTGGCTCTGGGGCAGAACTCAACCAACAGCTTGAAAATGCTGGCCGGGTTGCCGACTTCCTTGAGTTTGGTGAGCTGTTTGCCCGTGACGCACTGCATCGCAAAGAGTCATGTGGTGGTCACTTCCGTACGGAATACCAGTCTGAAGATGGCGAGGCAATGCGCGATGACGAAAACTTCTGTTACGTTGGTGCGTGGGAGTATAAAGGTGTTAATAAAGAACCTGAACTCCACAAAGAGCCCCTGAAGTTCGAAAACGTTCACCTTGCCGTAAGGAGCTACAAGTAATGAGCCACGCAGCATCAAACCATGAAACCATGACCCTGAAGATTTTTGCTTGGCGGCAAAAAAACGCTCAGGAAAAGGGGCGTTTTGAGCAATATACGGCCAAGAACATTATCCCCGAAATGTCTTTCCTTGAAATGATCGACGTGCTGAACGAAGATCTTATCGCTCAGGGGATTGACCCGATTGTCTTTGATAACGATTGCCGTGAAGGTATTTGCGGCACGTGTGGCATGGTCGTCAACGGCGTACCGCATGGACCAGAAGATTTGGTGACGTCGTGCCAGTTGCATATGCGTCGCTTTAAAGATGGCGATTCTATCTACCTTGAGCCATGGCGCGCGAAAGCGTTCCCGATCATTCGTGACCTTGTGGTTGATAGAACTGCAATGGATAAATTGATCGAGTCTGGCGGGTATATTTCTGCGCATACTGGCGGGGTACCTGACGGGAACGCTATCCCTGTTTCGAAGCCAGATGCCGACACCGGTATGGACGCGGCGGAATGTATTGGCTGCGGCGCTTGCGTAGCGGCATGTCCGAATGGATCAGCGATGCTCTTTGTCGGTGCCAAGGTTACGCACCTTGCCAGTTACCCACAAGGGCGCATCGAAGCGGCTCAGCGCGTCTGTGATATGACCGACACGATGGTGAAACTTGGGTTTGGCAACTGTTCGAACCACTATGAGTGCGAAGCGGCTTGTCCGAAAGGGATCAGCGTTCGCTTTATTGCTAAACTGAACCGTGAGTATATCAAAGCAAAAATTTGCGGTTAAGTTTTACGAACAATGTTTATAAAAAGGTGGAGCCAAGCGCTCCACCTTTTTGTCTATCAGGAACAGAGCATGATGGTATTTTCACTTGGAGTGTTGATCAGATCTTCGTAAAGAAACTGAAAAATGCCCTTGCCAAGAGTCATGACCAATGCTATATGACAAAAACAGCGTTTGACTGTATACAATGTACAATGCAGTTGACGCATAAAAATGTGAAGTTCACAGTGTGAATTATTCCATTGACAGGAGACGTTATGGGACAAATTAGCCTCAAGAGCGTTGATCAGGTCGTCATTAAATTTACTGGCGACTCTGGTGACGGGATGCAGCTTGTCGGAAACCAGCTCACAGCACTGGCTGCTGTAAGTGGTAACGACGTAAATTCATTGCCAGATTATCCATCTGAAATCCGTGCTCCGGCCGGTACGGTGGCCGGGATTTCCGGTTTCCAGATCGCGCTTGGCAGTCGCGACATTCACACGGCAGGGGATGCACCAGACGTATTGGTTGCCATGAACCCGGCGGCAGTTCAGCACAGTTATAAGCATGTGGTAAAGGGCGGGATGATTATCACGGACTCTGACATGTTTACTGAAAAGGCTATGGAAAAAGTTGGCTTTAAAAGCAACCCATGCACAGACGGTACACTTGCAGGCTATGATGTAAAATCGATTCCTTTCACAACCCTTACCCGCGAAGCACTGAAAGACCTCGATATGGGGCCAAAAGACAAAGACCGTTGTAAAAACTTCTTTGTACTTGGTGTGCTCGTATGGCTTTTCAACAAGAATCCACAAGACGTACTGAACTTCATTAACACCAAATTCGGCAAGAAACTGCCAAAAATTGCGGAAGCAAACACTATCGTCTTTAAAGCTGGCTTGAACTACGGTGAAACGACCGTTATGTTCCAACAGCGTTACGATCTGAAAGCGGCTACTATCGAGCCAGGTTTCTACCGTAACATTACTGGGAACGAAGCGGCTGCTCTTGGTTTAATTGCGGCAGCCAAAAAATCTAACATGCAACTTCTCCTTGGTTCGTATCCAATAACTCCGGCTACCGATATTCTGCATGAAGTATCAAAGCATAAAAACTTTGGCGCGATCACCATGCAGATGGAAGACGAAATTGCTGGTATCTGTGCCGCTATCGGTGGTGCATTCGCTGGTAAGCTTGCGGTAACCACTACTTCTGGTCCCGGTCTTGCGCTAAAAGGCGAAGCGCTTGGTCTTGCCGTAATCATGGAAATTCCATTGGTTATCGTAAACGTTCAGCGTGGTGGCCCTTCTACTGGTCTGCCAACGAAGACTGAACAGTCTGACCTCTTGCAAGCGATGTATGGCCGCAACGGCGACAGCCCAATGCCGGTTATTGCTGCTGGCTCGCCAGACGACTGTTTCATGGCTGCTTTTGAAGCATGTCAAATCGCTATCAAGTACCGCACACCTGTACTTCTACTTACTGACGGGTACATCGGCCAAGGTTCTTGCCCATGGAAAGTTCCCCTTGAAAGCGAACTTCCTTCATTTGAAGCCAACTTCACCAAAGAAGATGCTGACTTTAAATCATACCGCCGTGATCCAGAAACCTTGGCGCGCAATATCGCGATCCCAGGCACCAAGGGTCTGCAACACCGCGTTGGGTCTTTGGAAAAAGACGTCCTGACCGGAGCGGTCAGCCACGTACCAATGAACCACCAAATTATGACCGATATTCGGAAGAATAAGGTTGCGGGTATTGTACGCGATGTGCCAAACGCTGTTGTCAATGGTAAGGAAAGTGGAAAAGTGTTGGTTATCGGTTGGGGCGGAACGTACGGTGCTGTGAAAGGCGCGGTTGACCGCTTGATTCTCCAAGGGAAGTCGGTTTCGAGTATCAACCTCCGCTGGATTAACCCATTCCCGGCGAACCTTGCAAAAATCATTGCTAACTTCGACAAAGTGTTGATCCCTGAATTGAACACTGGTCAGTTGAGCGTTTTGATCCGCAGTCAGTTCCTCGTTGATACCGTATCGCTGAACAAGGTTCAGGGCGATCCTTTCCGCGAGTACGAAGTCATCGACAAAGTTAACGAAATGTTAGGTGAGTAACCATGACAACAACGGTAAATGAAGTAATGGATAAGAATTACTTTACTTCCAAAGCGGAAGTAAAATGGTGTCCAGGTTGCGGCGACTACGCAATTATCAACTCTGTTAAAGGTGCGATGGTTAACCGTGCTAAGCCACGCGATGAAGTTGCTATCGTCTCTGGTATTGGGTGTTCATCACGTTTCCCATATTATATGGAAACGTATGGCTTCCACACAATTCATGGACGCGCTGCGGCTATCGCCAGCGGCCTCAAGGTTGGCAAGCCCGACCTTGACGTATGGGTAATCTCTGGTGACGGCGACTCAACGGCCATTGGTGGGAACCACTGGATCCATGCTATCCGTCGTAACATCAACTTGAACTATGTTTTGATTAACAACAAGATCTACGGCTTGACCAAAGGTCAGTACTCACCGACTTCTGAAATGGGTCAAATCACCAAGACCACACCGTATGGCGTTATCGACTATCCGATGAATCCACTGGTAACGGCGCTTGGTATCGGCGGCACCTTTGTCGCTCGCTCGATTGACAAAGATGTCAAAATGGGTGAAGAGATCTGTACCCGTGGCGCGAACCATCCTGGATTCAGCCTGATGGAAATGTACAGCAACTGCGTTATCTTCAACGATGGCGCGCACGACAAAATTACTGGCAAAGATAAAGCTGACTTTACGATCCATGTGCAACATGGAAAGAAACTCATCTTCGGTGTCGAAAACAACCTTTGCCTTGTGCAGGATGGTTTCAGAATCAAGATGGCGAAAGTCAGTGACGTTGCGGAAAGCGCTATCATCGTTCACGATGAAACCAACTTGCAACTCGCTACATTGTTGGCCGATATGGCTCCGTCAAAAGGTCAGCCTGTTGCGCTGGGGGTTATCTACTGTGACCCAGCGAAGAAGTCTTACGACTTCATGGTTCACGAGCAAGTGCAGCAGGTTATTGCCTCAAAAGGCGAGCAACCTCTTGACAAGCTTTTACGCGCTGGCGACACGTGGACAATCAGCACAACACTTTGCAATGCAAGTGGTTGCAAAACCGTCTAATCTGTATCTGTCTTTTTTGCCCCCGTTTCGGTTTCCGAGGCGGGGGTTTTGCGTTGTTGCCGCCGCTTTTCATGGAAGGCTTTATTCGATGGGTGTTCGGGATCGGCAAATACCATTTTGCCGAACAAAATGCAGCCAGGATATCCCGGTTCGCATGGTTTCCCGTTGCGGATTTGGCAAATCTCATTGATATTGTGTGGGCATGACCAACCTTGCATAGAGAGGCTCCTTTCCGGAAAGTAATGTACATTTTTGCGAGTCGACAGCGGACTCTGTGTACCGGATTATCCCCTCTTTGAACAGAATTTCTTTCGTTCATCTGAACGCAACACGGTCATCATAGCGCAATGAGAAGGGAGTTTTCATGAGCATCTATGACCTTTTTAATTTGCTCAGCGCTTTATTTTTACTCCTCTACGGGATGAAGCTGGTGAGCGATAATATGAAAATGCTGGCTGGCGATAAACTTCGCACTTCTCTTTCCTTCCTGACGGCCAATCGTATTGCGGGTCTCTTTACGGGAGCGGTCGCAACAGCGTTTCTGCAAAGTTCATCCGCGACTACCGTCATTTTAATTTCATTGGTCAGCAGCGGCTTGGTTACCTTTACCGCTTCGCTTGGGGTGATACTCGGTGCGGATATAGGGACAACTCTTACCGTGCAACTGATCGCGTTGAATGTCTATGATTATGCATTAGTGATCACAGGAATTGGTGCGCTGATGCGGATGGTCTATTCTGCGCCGCACATGATTCAGCTTGGGCGGATAATATTTGGGTTTGGATTGATCTTTCTGGGAATGAAGTTTATGTCGCTCGCTGTTGAGCCATTGAAGCAGAACCCAGAGCTTTTAGCGCATCTCGTTGATCATGGTGGAAGTGGGTTAACGCTCCTCTTGCTTGCCTTTGTGTTCACCGCTGTTGTGCAGGCTTCTGCGGCTACCATTGCGCTTGCACTATCGCTGGCATCCAGTGGCATTATTGATCTACATCAGGGGATGTTGATTGTACTGGGAGCAAATATTGGCACGTGCATTACCGCAATTTTTGCCAGCATTGGCGCTAATGTTGCCGCAAAAAAGACCGCTACAGCGCATATTTTGTTTAAAATTCTCGGGGCGATTCTGTGCTACCCATTTCTCGCAACCATAGAGCAGGGTATCCTTGGAAGCGGTGATGTTTTGCGAAATATTGCTCACTTTCATACGCTCTTCAATATTGGGGTCGCGCTTGTGTTTTTGCCACTCATTACTCCAGTTGCGAAGTTCATAGAATGGCTCTTTCATCGTTATGAAGAGCCGGCATTAGCAGCATCGCCGAAGCTTGATCGGATGATGTTAACGCACCCAGATCTTGCGCTTGATCAGGCGCATCGCATAGTGTTGCAAATGTCGGATCATTGCCGGCAAATGCTCAATGATACCTTTGAGCAAATCGAAAACTACCATGGCGGACGTCAGGAGCGTATTGCAGCTACCGATGATATTCTTGATGCAATGAATTTAGAAATCCGTCTGTACCTTGCCGAACTCTCACGGCGCGAGCTAACTGGAGTAGATGCCAAGCGGATGTTTGATATACTCCACTACGCGACGGTGCTGGAAAATGCGGGCGATGTTATGGTAAAAAATGTATCGAAGTTAACGGCAAAACTTGCACGCAGTAATGGCCATTTAAGTCCCGAAGGGCTTCAGGAAATACGCGATTTTTACCATAAAGTGCGGGAGAACTTTGAGCTGTGCCAGGAACTCTACCTCGAAAAAGACCCGCTGATTGCCGCGAAGCTACGTCGCCATTATTCTCATTTGCAGGAGCTTGAGCACTACTTGCTCCGTACGCACATGGAACGACTGTATGCCGGAACCGCCAATTCGTTGGCGACAACAACGGTACATACCGATTTATTAACGAATTTCGAAAGAATCAATTCGTATTTTTGCCGTTTTCAGTTAGACTACAACTTGCAAGAGAGCAGTACGTAAAGCGTCTTTTGATGATGGGTGCGCCCTTCTTTTGTGATCTCAATTGACTTTGAGGGTCAAGCGTATTGAGCCATCAGCTCGCACCTTTATTAAGGACAGGAATGAACTCAACGCACCAGCACTCCATATCTACCGCTTCACTTCGCCTTTGGCTGCCGATTCACGTGTTCGGTGCCTTTTCGTTGCTGATATTTTTTTCTATGTTCTACCAGTATTTTAAGTTCGAACGGGCGTTGGTTTCGACAAGCTTTACCACGCTTGAAAATCAAATGGAGCGCAGTGCAACCGTATTGCCGCTTTTCTATGAACACAATTTTGCGCAGGCGATTGAAAAAGAGCTTGCCACCATCCGCATTATTCAGCAGGTTACGCGAGTCGCAATAGTTGATGAAAACGGAATGGTGCTCGCGCATGAAGAAGAGCGCACCGTAGGTGAGCCTGTTTTACACGTTTTTCCTCAAATACAGCCGAGTGTGTGGGAGCGAGTGATCACGACATGGCACTCCGATATTCGTCTGATACACAATGGTGACCGTATTTTGGCCATACAGCCAATTATTACCGCTGCGAAGCGCAAAATGCTGCTGATTGAGTATGATTTATCGCAGGATAAACAAAAACTCTGGGACGACATTGTGCTGCAGCACCTTACGATTTGGGGAATGAGTTTTTTTGTTGCTATAGGGCTCGTTATTGTTCTCGGACTTTGGATGGTAAAGCCCATACTTCATCTGCTTGATGTTATGCGCCGTTTTCGCACAGGCGAATCGAGTGCACGCTCCTATTTGGCTGGCACGGGCGAGTTGCGCGACCTTGGTGACGCCTTTAATGAGTTGGGGGATCAGCTTACCAGCACGATGCTGCAACTCGAAGAAAATCAAGAAAATACCGCAATCACACTGAGCTCTATTGGCGATGGTGTTATTGCGACCGATCAGCATGGCATGATTACGCGCATCAATATCGCGGCGCAAAAGATGTGTGGCTGGAGTGAAGCGGACGCTTTGGGGAAACCCGTTGCAGAAGTGTTCCCTATTTCCCCTGAAGGGACGATGGTGACCCGCAACGGGAAAGAGATTCACATTTCCGATACTACCGAACCCATTATCAGCCGCACAAAGCAATTTCTTGGACTGGTTTTTGTTTTTCGCGATGTGACTCACGAGCAAGAGCTTCAAAAAGCCATTGAAGTATCGGAACAGCTCCACCGCGAGCTGGCAGAAAATGTGAAGGACATTGTCTTTAAAGCCAGCCCCGATATGCGCATCACGTACCTCAACCCTTCATGGGAATATATTACGGGAAAAAATATTGCGCAGGTGTTGGGGACGTCCCTGCTCGAGCACGTTCACCCAGATGATCAAGCGCTTATTCTGCGCCATTGCGAGAGTTTTCTCTGTTCTGGCGATCGGCGTGGTTCGTGTCAGGAAGAACTTCGCATCGCGTGTTCGGATGGCCAATGGGCATGGATGCTGATTAACGCAGCGTTGCATACCGATGAGCAGGGAGGCATTCAGTCGATAATCGGTACGATGGCAGATATTACCGAGCGCAAGCGGGTGGAACAGGAAATGCGTATTGCCGCGACCGCTTTTGAATCACAAGAGGGGATGGTGGTGACGGATGCCAATGGCGTTATCCTCCGCGTCAATAATGCGTTTACTACGTTGACGGGATATCCGGCTGACGAGGTGATCGGGCATACGCCAGCGCTGCTCCAGTCAGGTATTCACGATAAGGCTTTTTATCGCCAAATGTGGTGCATGCTGGCGGAAGAAAAAGGGTGGCACGGCGAAATATGGAATAAGCGTAAAGACGGTGAAGTGTACCCGGAATGGTTAACGATTAGTGCCGTTATGGATGAGCAAGGCGAAGTAACCAATTATGTGGGAGCCTTCACTGACATCACTCAGCGCAAGGCAGCGGAAGAACAAATCCATCAACTGGCCTTTTTTGATCCGCTGACAGGGCTGCCGAATCGTCGCTTGCTGATGCGCGAACTCGAACACGCCATTGCCACCAGTAGTCGTAAAAAGCACTATAATGCACTGTTATTTATGGATTTGGATAAATTCAAAAACTTGAATGATACCAAAGGGCATGATGTTGGCGATATGCTCTTGTGTGAAGTTGCTAAGCGGCTAAAGAAGTGCGTCCGCAAAGGTGATACCGTCGCACGACTTGGGGGGGATGAGTTTGTTGTCCTTTCGGAAGGGTTGAGTGAAGATATCGAACGAGCGGCCAAGCAAGGGGAAGTGGTTGCCGAAAAACTGCGCCGCGCGGTCAATAAACCCTATAATCTCAATGGTTTTGAATATGTTTCTTCGCCCAGTATCGGGATTTGTCTGTTCCGTGGAGATTCCGATAGTGTCGATGATGTCCTCAAGCGAGCGGATGTTGCCATGTATCAAGCGAAGGCGTCTGGTCGCAATGCGGTTCGCTTCTTTGATCCTGCGATGCAAGCGGCACTGGAAGCACGCACGTCGCTTGAATCTGAGCTGCGTCGCGCCCTTATTGAACAACAGTTTGTCCTGCATTATCAGCCACAGGTTCGTGCCGATGGCACCATCTTCGGGGTCGAATTGTTGGTGCGTTGGCTCCATCCAGAGCGTGGTTTAATTCCGCCAGTTGAATTTATTCCGTTAGCCGAAGAAACCGGACTGATTCTTCCCATTGGCCATTGGGTACTTGCGATGGCCTGCTCGCAGATTCAGCGTTGGGATAACGATCCCGTGGCGCGCCACCTGCAAGTCGCTATTAACGTTAGCCCACGTCAGTTCCGTCAGGCGAATTTTGTCAAAGAAGTTCGTCAAGTGCTTGAAGAGACCTGGGCGAATCCTGCCCGCTTGAAAATTGAGCTGACAGAAGGGGTTGTGATCGACGATGTCAACGATACGATCAGCAAAATGCATGAACTCAAGGCTATTGGTATCAGCTTTTCCATGGACGACTTTGGCACGGGATACTCCTCGCTGAGCTACCTCAAGCGGCTTCCGCTGGATCAGTTGAAAATCGATAAGAGCTTCATTAGCGATATTTTGCATAGTCAGGGTGATACAGTTATTGTGCAGACCATTATTGCAATGGCCGAAAGTCTTGGGCTGCAAGTTATCGCAGAAGGTGTCGAAACGGTTGAGCAAAAGTGTTTTCTCCAGAAACATCATTGTGATAATTGGCAGGGATACTTCTTTAGTAAGCCGCTACCAATCGTTGATTTTGAAGCGTTGCTTTATGAAATGAACGGAAAAATCGACTCGCCGTCCTGTAGTAAATAATTCTTTTGTATCGTTTCTCTGTAATTTTAGTCTATATTTGTGACGTATTTAAATAAATAAAAGCCAAAAAAAATATACGCCTACGGGAAGAACCTGAGTATGTTGAATCCGAGGAGGTTTCATGCCCAAGCAAGAAAAAGATACCGCAATAATTCCCAGTGTCATAGTCCAGCCACCATCGCATTACGTGGCCGTAGGCGCTTCCGCAGGGGGGCTTGAGGCAATAGAGGCTTTTTTTACAAACATGCCACCGAATAGTGGATTTGGTTTCATAGTTATTCAGCACCTGTCGCCCGACTATAAAAGCTTGATGGTGGAGTTGTTATCTAAAAAAACACAAATGTCTGTTTTTCGTGCCGAAGATGCCATGAACGTCCAAGCGAACTGTGTGTATTTGATCCCTCCGAAAATGAATCTCACGATTTTCCACGGGAAATTGTTCCTTACCGAACAGGATCATAATCGAGGCATCAACCTCCCGATCGATATTTTTCTCCGTTCATTGGCAGAAGATCAAGCGGAAAAAGCCATCGCGGTTATTCTTTCGGGGACAGGCAGCGATGGGATGCGTGGTGTGCGTGCGGTGAAAGAATTTGGCGGTATGGTGATGGTGCAGACCGAAGATTCGGCTCGCTTTGACGGTATGCCTCGCTCCGCTATTTCTACTGGGCTGGCCGACTTTGTTCTGCCTCCCGATAAAATGCCCTCGCAACTTCTCGCCTTTGTCAAACACCCATACGCCGCCACCAATGTTGAGCGAGTCGAAAACATGGTAACCGACGAAGATGCATTGCTGCGCGTGTTCGCGCTCCTGCGCGAAAAATGTAAAATTGATTTTACGTACTACAAGCCCAGCACCGTCATGCGTCGTATTGAACGCCGGATGACCATCAACCAAATTGATGAAATACGCGAATATGTGTCGTATCTGCTTAGTTTTCCGGCTGAAATTACGGCACTCTATCGCGAGTTGCTTATAGGGGTAACCAGCTTTTTTCGCGATCAGGAGGCGTTCGATTTGCTGGCCGACAAATGGCTCCCCGAACTTTTCCGCAATACCGAAAAAAATGAAGTTCGCATGTGGATTGCAGCCTGTTCAACTGGCGAAGAGGCATATAGCCTTGCCATTTTGGCGCGCGAATGTGTCGAAAGTCTTGGGCGTGCCATCGACATTAAAATTTTTGCAACCGATATAGACCGTGAAGCGATCCAATATGCCGCAACGGGTTCCTATCCTGAAAGTATTGCGGCTGACATTAGTCCACGCCTACTCGCCAAATATTTTCACCGCAAAGATGAAAACTTCCAGATTTCGCGAAAAGTTCGCGAAATGGTGGTGTTTGCACAACATAACCTGATTAAAGATCCCCCGTTTACCAATATCGATTTCATTAGTTGTCGCAATGTGCTTATCTATTTTCAGCCGATATTGCAGCGCAAAGTGCTTGAGTTTTTTAACTTTTCGTTATGCTCAGGCGGCATGATGTTTTTGGGAAGTTCAGAGACAACAGGCGAAATGAATGAGTTTTTTGAATTTATCGAGCCGAAACACAAGATTTATCGCTCTAAAGGGCGCTTGCGGCACATGCCATCCGATACCCCGCTGCTGAGTGGTGCGACTGACACCCGCTTTCGTGAAGCCAAAGGGATGTTTGCTCACGCACGCCGTTCGTTGCGCCCGAGTGATGAAGAAAAAATACTCGAACGATTTGTTGGCGCAGTTTCTGGCGAATTCCTCCCCTTATCGATGGTGGTGAATGAACAACTTGAGCTGTTGCATGTGGTTGGCGATACAAGCGGTTATTTTCGCTTGCCGGAAGGAAAGATAACCAATGATATCAGCAAGATGGCTATTAAAGAGCTTTCTATCCCTTTAATTACTGGCATTCAAAAGGTTTTCCGCCAAAAGCAGGAGCTGCGCTTTTCCAATATAAAAATCCTCTTCGGCACGGAAGTGCGCAATTTAGAGTTGCGTATTAAGCTGTTGCCAGAAAAAAAAGGTCAAGAACCCTTAGTCGCCGTGTTTCTGATTGAACGAGATAAGGGAGTAACAGAAATTGGCGATCAGGCCGCTATCTCTTTCGATCTTTCCAAAGAGGCAGAGGAGCGACTGAAGGTATTAGAGCAGGACTTACAGTTTACCCGCGAAAACCTGCAAGCCACTATCGAAGAATTGGAAACGTCGAATGAAGAGCTTCAGGCTACCAACGAAGAGCTTCTTGCCAGTAACGAAGAGTTGCAGTCTACAAACGAGGAATTGCAGTCTACCAACGAAGAGCTCTTTACGGTCAACGCGGAATATCAGAGTAAAATTATTGAACTGACTGAGCTGCATAACGATGTGGAAAACCTGCTTAGCACCAGCCGTATCGGGCAACTCTTGCTTGACGAAAATCTTGAGGTGCGGCGTTTTTCCAGTCGCATCACCAGTGTCTTTAAATTGCTCGAAAACGATATTGGGCGTCCGATAACGCATATCTCGCACCAACTCATTGACATTAACCCAGTTGATATTGTGCAACAGGTGCAAAAAACTGGGGTTACTGTTGAGCAAGAGGTCACCACCATTGATGGTCACATTCACCTTATGCGGGTACTTCCGTATACGATTGGCCCGAAGGCCTATTCAGGCACTGTTCTGGCTTTTATCGACGTGACAGAGGCGCGTCGCGCTGAAAATGAACTCCACGAAGCGCAGAACTTGTTTGTATCAGTCTCCAATACATCACCAGCGCTTATTTGGTTGGCAGGGCGTGATAAAAAGTGCACTTGGTTTAATCAGCCGTGGCTCGACTTTACTGGCCGGACACTGGAGGAAGAATTAGGCGATGGCTGGACAGAGCGGGTGCATCCTGACGATCTTGCGATGTGCATGAAGGTATTTATCACCTCGTTTGATGCGCGTGAGCCGTTTAGCATGGAGTATCGCCTCCTGCGTCATGATGGCGAATACCGCTGGTTACTCGATATGGGGCATCCTCGAACAAACGATAACGGTGAGTTCTTAGGGTATATTGGCACGTGTCTGGACATTACCGAACGCAAAGAGGTCGAAGCAAGATTTGAAGTGCAACGACAGATGACACAAGCGATCATCGACTCATTGAGCGCCACGATCTGTGTGCTTGATCCCGCAGGGCGGATTGTGACCGTCAACAAATCGTGGCGCGAATTTAGCAAGAATTACGACACCATGTTTGTGTGCAAGTGGGAAGGGACGAACTATCTTGATATTTGCGATGCCGCGCAGGGTGAGGGTGCCCAGAGTGCGCACCAGTTCGTTCTCGGTGTGCGCGCCGTTATCCGTGGTGACAAAGACTTTTTCGAAATGGAGTACCCCTGCGATCTCCCCGAGGGAACACGGTGGTTCATCGGGCGCGTGACGCCACTGAAACACTCTGTCGATCAGGAGCGAACCGTAGTTATTGCTCATGAAGATATTACTTCGAGACGCGGAAACACCTAGGAAGGCAGAGGGGGAAGCCTCATGGATCATCAAGAATGGGAACAGCGCAAACGGAAGCTTCAGGAAAGAGCGGAACGGGTTTTGGAATGCACCCGGATGGACACCTCCTCCGAAGACCTCCATCGAGATAATCACAATCTGCGCGTTCATCAAATAGAACTTGAAATTCAAAATGAAGAACTACGGGCTACGCAACTCCAACTGGAAAAAGAGCGTGCACGGTATGCTCACCTGTATCACTTTTCTCCACTCGGCTTTGTCGTGCTGGATAAGGCGGGAATTATCGTCGAGGCGAACCAACGTTTTTGTACCATGCTGGACTCTTTGCAATCAAAAATTATCCATCAACCTTTGATGCGTTTTATTCACCCAGACGATCAGGATGTTTTTCTGGGGCGCTATAGTACATTCTTTAAATCACCCTCGGAGAAAAAAATAGAGTTCCGCCTTGTTTCGACCGCGGGAGGTGCCATTTTTGTCCGGCTGAGTGGCTGTATTCAGCCAAGTAGCATTGTGCAGCGCAGCGGGCAGGATAATTCCACTACCCTCCTGTTGGTTGCGCTGGACGATATTACCAGCCAGAAGCAGGCCGAAGAGGCCTTGCTAAGCGCACATAAACTGACCCGTTCGACTATCGATGCGTTGAGTGCCACAATATGTGTGCTCGATGAAACCGGTACCATCCTCGCTGTGAATAAGTCGTGGTGTGATTTTAATGCTGCTAATGGCAAAGAACAAGCCGTATGGGAAGGGGTTAACTACCTGAAGGTCTGTGACGGATCAACCGGTGAAGATTCTGATTATGGCAAGCGCTTTGCCGCTGGCATTCGCTCCGTTATGTGCTGTGAAGCGGAATATCATGAGTTGGAATACCCTTGTCTCTTGGACGATGGATACCACTGGTTTGTCGGGCGTATTACTCCTCTCGAAGGCGAGTGCGATAAAGCGCAACGTAAAGTAGTCATTTCGCACGAAGATATTACGGTTCGTAAGAAATCCGAAGCGTTATTGCATGACTTCAACCGGAAATTGCAGGAACGGATCGATGCCGAAATGCTGCGGATTGAACGGTTGCAGCGCGAAAAAGATATTCAGCAAATGGCACTCATTCAACAGAATAAAATGGCCGAACTGGGCGGGATGATCGGTGCGATTACCCACCAGTGGAAACAACCGTTGAACTCTATCAATTTGCTGAACGAATGCCTGCGCGATGCGTTCGAACATGGCGAAATAGACCAAGCGGTGATGAACGAACATATTGCCGAAGTGCAGCATCTTGTGACTTTTATGGCCAATACGATAGACGACTTTCGAGATTTTTATTTGCCGAGTAAAGAGACGTCGCGTTTTGCGGTGAAGCCGGTGATAGAGTCAGTAGCGCGGCTCCTGAAGGGGCAACTGATGAAATGCCACATTGATCTAACGATTGACGGGGATGATGCGTTGCATACTTCTGGGCATTCAAGTGAGTTTAAGCAGGTTATGCTCAATATCCTGAATAATGCCAAAGATGCTCTGCTGGAAAAAAAACCGGATGAAAAAACCATCAAGGTTCAGGTGTTTGCGGAGGCAGATACCATTGTCGTTACCATTCTCGACAACGGTGGCGGTATTCCAGAGCAGTTTTTGGATGACGCGATTTTTGAACCGTTTTTTTCCACCAAGGGGGAAAACGGTACTGGGATCGGTTTGTCGCTGGGTAAGGTTATTGTGGAAAAAAATATGGGTGGTTCGCTTACGGTGGCGAATCGCGACGGTGGTGCTGAATTTACGATTACTTTGCCAATGATATAACTTTGGGAGGAGCGAATGTTTCGCGGCAGCGACAGCCATGGTGGGTACCGGAAGGAACTCAGAGAACGAGCCAATACAATTCTATCGCAGCATAATCCTGATACAGAGCAGTCGATTTGCGATGACCTGAAAACCCTGATTCACGATCTTTCGGTGCATCAGGTTGAGCTGGAACTGCAAAACGAAGAATTGCACCGGACGCAGCAGCAGTTAGAACTTGCGCGCAATAGCTTTTCGCGCCTGTATCACCATGCTCCGGTTGGGTACCTTACCCTTGATAGAAACGGGATGATACTGCAAGCTAACGCGACATTCGCGGGTATGCTTCAGGGTGATCTTGCCGAACTCTTAGGGAAGCCTGTTGGTCATATTTTGCACGCTGACGATCGCGATCAATTCTTTGCACGCTATCAACCATTTTTCAAATATCCCGATGGTAAAGTTCTGCAAACACGGATTATGCGCCACGATAAAACTTTTTTTTATGCCCGTATTGCTGGGCGTTCAGAAGAAGCAGGGGTTCAACTGGCACCGCATAATCCTGCTATGCCGGTTGTGCTCATAAGTTTGATTGACGTTACAGATCAGGTTGAAACGCAGTACGAGTTGCAAATTGCGGCGATTGCCTTTAACGCTCAGGAAGGGATGTGCATCACCGATACTGCGGGAAACGTTTTGCGGGTCAATCCAGCGTTCTGTAAACTCACGGGGTATGCTGCGGAAGAGGTGGTAGGGAAAAATCCGCGCATCCTTAAATCTGGTCGGCATGACGACTTTTTCTACAAACGGATGTGGGAACAACTGCGCCAGAATAACTTCTGGCAGGGCGAGATATGGAATCGGCGTAAAAATGGTAAAATCTATCCCGAGTGGCTCTGTATTTCGGCGGTTCTGAATGACGCCGGAGAACCTGTTCACTATGTCGCGACCTTTTCCGATATTAGCTACAATAAAGAGGCCGAAGCGGAAATTCACCGCCTAGCATTCTACGACTATCTTACAGGACTTCCCAATCGTCGTATGTTTCAGGAGCGGCTTCAGCAAGCCTTGGCTTCCTGTCATCGCACGAAACATCACGGGGCACTTTTTCTGATCGATCTCGATAATTTTAAAACGCTTAATGATGTTCATGGCCATGAGATGGGCGACCAACTCTTGATAGAAGTGTCGCGCCGCTTGCGCAGTATTCTGCGGGAATGCGATACCGTGGCGCGGTTGGGTGGCGATGAGTTTGTTATTTTAGCGGAAGATTTAAGTCAGGACGAAAGTGCCGTGCTGGCACAGGCGGAGAAGATCGCCGAAAAAATTCGCTTGTCAATCAATGAGCCATTTCGACTTGGAGAACTTGAATATCAGACCACGCCAAGTATCGGAATCGGTTTGTTTTACGATAACAATATGCGCGGTGACGAGTTGCTGCGTCGAGCGGATGCGGCGATGTATCAAGCGAAAGGAGCGGGGAGAAATACCCTCCGTTTTTTCGATCCCGGTTTGCAGCTAAAACTGGAAAACAGGCTGAAACTCGCTTCCGAGTTGCGGGCGGCATTGCCAGAAGGGCAATTTGTCCTTTTTTACCAACTGCAAGTGAACTATCACGGCGACATTTTTGGAGCAGAGTTGCTCCTCCGTTGGATTCATCCAGAACGGGGCATGGTGTCGCCAGCCGCCTTTATCCCGTTGGCGGAAGAGACAGGATTAATTATCCCTATCGGACAAATGGTACTTGAAACAGCGTGTCGCCAGCTCAAGGCGTGGGAGTCTCAAGCTGGGTTTGAAAACCTACAATTGGCGGTCAATGTGAGCGCGCGCCAGTTCCGTCAAACCGATTTTGTGGCTGAGTTGGAAGATCTGTTGCAGGCCAGTGGGATCAATCCGTCTCATCTGAAGCTTGAGTTAACCGAGAGTCTCGTGGTAGAGAATGTCACCGATGCGATCGAAAAAATGCAAACGTTGCGTGCGATAGGTGTTGGCTTTTCTATGGATGACTTTGGTACGGGATACTCTTCGTTGAGTTATCTGCAACAGTTACCCTTGTGTCAGTTGAAAATTGATCAATCCTTTGTGCGCGACCTGACGAGTGACCGTGGCAGTGCGGCGATTGTTCAGACCATTATCGCAATGGCGCACAGCTTGGAGCTACAGGCGATAGCCGAAGGGGTGGAAACCGAAGCGCAAAAAGAGTATCTCTATCGCTACGGTTGCGAAACCTTCCAAGGGTATTACTTTGGGCGCCCGGTTCCGTGTGAAGATTTTGAGGCTTTGGTGCGCTCACAAGCGCGTTCTCGCAATACTGCAACCTAAAGGAATGGTATGGATTCAAATACAATTATTGATATTGACCCAGGGCGCGACATCCGCTCGTTGAAAACACTCACGATGATCGTGTATGTGCTGCAAGCGCTGGCGTGCATTGTCGGGCTGACGTACATTGCTGCGATTATGGTAAACTATATCAAACTTGACGATGTGCGTGGGACATGGCTAGAGTCCCACTTTCGTTGGCAAATGCGGACGTTTTGGTACAGCATGGCGTGGGGTGCGCTAGGGGTGATCCTCTTCCTCATCGCGATTGGCTATTTTGTGTTGCTGGCAACGGCCATTTGGGTGCTCTACCGGATTATTAAAGGGATCATTTATTTGAACGATGGTCGCTCGATGCCCGTGTAAGGGAACACCATCGTGGCACCGGAAACTAAGAAAAACACACAATTTTGTGCGCATACGATACTGCAGGAGACGTTGTATTATGTCGATTTACCAATATGGCCCATACGGTGGCGCCTATGTTCCCGAACTATTGATTCGTCCACTTGAAGAGCTGACAACCGCCTTTGAAACCGCAATGCGGGATCGCCAGTTTTTGGCGGAGTTCGACCGCCTTATGTGCGAGTACGTCGGGCGTCAAACGCCGCTGACCTATGTACCAACGCTCAGTAAAATCTATAACAGCCATATTTACCTCAAGCGTGAAGATTTAGCGCATACCGGTGCACATAAAATTAACAACACCATCGGCCAAGCGTTACTCGCAAAACGGATGGGGAAAACACGTGTGATTGCGGAAACTGGCGCTGGGCAACATGGGGTCGCGACGGCAACGGCGGCGGCTTTGCTTGGGCTGGAGTGTACGGTCTACATGGGGAGTGTCGATGCCGCACGGCAGGAGGCCAACCTCTTCCGGATGAAACTCCTTGGGGCGCAGGTATCGCTCGTCGAGTCGGGAAGTAAAACGCTGAAAGATGCCACCAGCGAAGCGCTGCGCAACTGGATTGCGACCTCTGATGATACCCACTACATTGTCGGCTCGGCACTTGGCCCATCGCCATACCCGCGCATTGTCCAAGCCTTTCAGTCCGTCATCGGGAACGAAACCCGCGCGCAGTTCTATCAGCGCAATCTCTGCCATCCGGATGCGGTAATTGCCAGTGTTGGTGGTGGTTCCAACGCCATTGGCATGTTCAGTGGCTACTACAAAGATACGGAAGTTAAGCTTTTCGGCGTCGAAGCGGGTGGGTATGGCCTCGCTTCTGGCCAACATGCCGCACCGATTAACGAAGGAACCAAAGGGATTTTACATGGCTTTTACTCGTACTTTATGTGCGATGAAGAGGGGAATATTCGCGATACCCATTCCATCTCGGCGGGGCTCGATTACCCTGGCGTCGGCCCAGAACACGCGTGGTTATCCGATTCTGGTCGCGCAAAATACATCGTTGTTGATGACAAAGAAGCGCTGGCATCCTGCATTGAATTGACCCGTTGCGAGGGGATTCTCCCCGCATTGGAGTCATCGCATGCGTTGGCCGCCTTACCGCAGGTGATTGCAGAAATCGGTACGGGAAAAAATATCGTCGTTACCCTGAGTGGGCGTGGCGACAAAGATATCGGCATCATTCGCCAGCATGTGGAGTTATAATATGAACGCAACAACCCTTTCGCGCATTATTCCCTACGTCACCCTTGGGTATCCCGATCGTGCGACGACCCAAGCATTGCTCGATCTCTTTGCCGAACTCGGCATTCAGCGTGTCGAAATAGGTATCCCTTTTTCTGATCCCATGGCCGATGGCCCCGTGATTCAGGCGGCCAGCGACTACGCGTTGTCGCGCGGCACTCGCTTTCGTGACCTGACACAATTGAAACTCCATTCCAATACCGACTATTACGTCATGACCTATGTCAATCTTTTTGCCCGCGTTGGCGCCGAAAATCGTTTTGCGATGCTTCGTGAGCTTGGTATTCGCGGCGCGATTATTCCCGACCTGGCGCCGGAACATGCCGCGCCGTTTCGCGATGCGGCGCGTATGCACAACATTGATCTCGTTTCCTTCATCTCGACGAGCAGCGACGATAGCCGTGTACGCACCATTGCGGAATCGGCGACCGGCTTCCTCTACGCCGTCAGCTCGGCGGCGGTGACCGGAACAAAAATATCAAGTCTGGAAGCGATTTCCCGCAAAATTGCCGTTGCGCGGCAAGTGACTACGACGCCGATTTGCATTGGCTTTGGTATTCGCGATGCCGCCACGGTGCGCGATGCCCTGCATTACGCCGATGGCGCCATTGTTGGCTCGGCGTTGATCGAAAAAATATCCCCCACCGTCGATCTCAGCACGAACGTGGCGAAGGTTAAAGCCTTCTTGGAGAGCCTTGCAGAGTGAATGATCAGTGGTATTCACTCCGGATGCGTGCCGCTGATTGCGAGGCACGGCATCTGTCTGGGTACGAGGATATTCTTCCGATGGAAGAAATTCCTCGTGCTGCGCAAGACGTTGCGGCGCGCGCCTTTGGCCACGTCAATGGTCAGCCAGAGTCGATCAATATCCGTATCGATCACGTCGAAATTGCGGGTACGTTCCCGCTGCTGCCGGTGTGTGACCCAGTTGCTTTGGGACACGATATGTTGCCGTTGCTTGCCGCGCGTTGTGGTGCTTCGCTCGATGTGATGGCTCTCTGGCACGCCCTCCAGCGTCTCGCAAACCAACCGCCACTGCGCGGTGCGGCACTCTTGCGTACCTCGGGCGAGTTGATTCTGCATGGCGATGCCCGTGGGGTTCGCGTCAGTCATTTCGGACTGGAACGTGGACAACGGGCGCAACTGGCGCAGCAATTGGCGACAATCAGCGATCAGCCGCAACGCATTTTGGAAGCGTTACTCTTGACGTCAAAAGCCCTTGCGGCACCTGGCGTGTTAGCGGAGATCTGCCTGAGTGACGACCGTGGCTATCCGCATGGCTATTTTGCTTCAGCCCTCACGGGCTATGTGCGGTTGAAAGCCCTGAAAGGTGAACAAAGCGGCGGCGGGCGCGTATTTTTGATCGACGACGCAACACCTTTAACCGTTATCATCGAGTGGCTGGAAGAGCGCCCCATGCTGGCGACGACTGATTTTTTCCGGATTGATACGGTATGAAAACCCTGTACGTTAGTGGTTGGGGCGCAAGACCCGATAGTGAACACGCGGCGCGTTGCGATATGGTCTGCAACTGGTACGATGCGGAGTCGTTGATTGCAGCGAGCACCGTACCGCTGGTGGTACTCGGATGGTCGCTTGGGGCGATGGTGTCCTGTGAATGTGCGTTGCGCTATCCACAGATCGTCAAAGGGCTTTTCCTCTACGCGCCGACACTGCAATTTATTGGTGGCGCGCACGGCTTGCCACTTCCCCCTTTGCGGGCGATGGAACGAGGCTGCCGCCACGATCACCACGCGATTATTGCCGCCTACCTCGATTCAATTTATGTTCCTGCCCATTTGCAAGATACTCAAATGGATGTTGCGACCGCGCTCGCGGGACTACGCATGCTGGCAACTTGGGATTGGCACGAAAAAATTCTTTCACTGGCCTGTCCGGTGAGTTGTAGTGCCGATCGTGCTGACCTGGTGATAGCGCTGGAAGCAAGCCGCGAATTCTGGTATCACCTCTCCCGTCCAGTAAGCTGGTATACGACTGACGTGGGACATGCGGCTCCGTGTCTGCTTGAAGCGACCTTGGCGGAGCGCGAAAAGGAGTTTTGTGAATTCATTAAAAGGGAGAGTGCGCCACAACTTTGACCGTGGTGCGCTCCATTACCAAGAATACAGCGCGGCGCAACAGGCTTTGGCAGCTACTTTGCTGGAGCGGTGCGGCGCGGCACTGCCGACGTCGGGTATTATTCTCGATGTTGGCGCGGGCGATGGTGTTTTGGGACGACTCGCCACGACGCCGATGGTCGCGGTCGATCTCTCCTTCGCCATGTGCCAGCGGTCGCAGGCGTACTATCGTCACGTTTTGCAGGGTGATGCTGAAGCACTCCCGTTTTGCGGTGGCTCGGTGGCGGCAGTGGTCTCTTCGGCGATGGTGCAATGGCTGGAAGAGCCGGTCATTTTTTTTAACGAAGTGGCGCGAGTGCTTGCCCCTCACGGTGTGGCGGCGCTGGCCGTGCTCGTTGAAGGAACATTGCGCGAAGTTGGCGACGCGCGGCGCGAAGCATTGACACAGTGCGGTCTCCCTGTGGCCGCAGCGACCCCGTTGCCGTCGGTGGCAACACTGGATGCGTCGATCATGCAAAGCGGCTTAGCAATCGAGCATAGTAGCGATTGGGAGGGATTTACGTGGCACCCTTCGCCGCGTGAAGCACTCCATGCGTTAAGCCATGCCGGTGTCACCGCGACACGCGATGGCTATCACGGAAACAAGCGCTTTTATCACGCATTTATGCAATGCTACGCGGCATTGTTTCCTGCGGGGAAGATATTCCACCGTTACGTGGCGAAAATCTATAGACTCAAAAAGGCGTCCTGAAAATCGTCGTCTCGTTTCCGATTCTCCTTGCCCCTCTCGCAATTTTTCGCTATAGAGTCCCCTCAAATTCGCAAGGTTTTTGCAAAGAAACACGTTAAACAAGAAAGTGAGGTGCAGTATGAACTTCAATACGTTGAAATCTATTGTGCTGATGGGTTTGCTCAGTATGCTGGTCATCGCCATCGGCGGAGCTATCGGCGGACAAAGTGGAGTGATGGTTGCCTTTGTTTTTGCCATGATTATGAATGTTGGCTCGTATTGGTTTAGCGATCAAATTGTGCTCAAAATGTACAAGGCGCAACCGATTACTCGCGAACAGGCACCGGAAATCTACGATATGGTGGCTCGCTTGACGCAGCGTGGCAATTTGCCGATGCCGAAGCTCTACATTATCCCTGAGCAGACGCCGAATGCCTTTGCCACAGGGCGCGATCCTGAACACGGGGTCGTGGCACTCACGGAAGGGCTGCTGCGGATTTTGAACCGCGATGAAATCGAAGGGGTAATTGCCCACGAATTGGCTCACATTAAGCACCGCGATATCTTGATTCAAACCATTGCCGCGGTACTTGCTTCGGTTATCAGCATGCTTGCGACCATGGCACAGTTTGCGGCTATCTTCGGTTCAAACCGCGATAATGGGCAGGGGAGCAACCCGATTGCGATGATCGCTGTAGCGATTGTGGCACCGATTGCCGCGGGCGTGATTCAGATGGCTATTTCCCGCTCTCGGGAATATCAAGCCGATGAAGGTGGGGCGCTGATGTGTGGCAAACCGTTGGCACTCGCTTCGGCGCTGGGGAAACTCGAAACCTACGCACGTGGGGCGGCGTCAATGCAGGCGAATCCGGCAACCGCGCACATGTTTATTATCAATCCGCTAACTGGCAAGAGTATGGCGAACCTTTTTAGCACTCATCCTTCGACGCAGGATCGGATTGCAAAGCTGCAGCTTTTGGCGCAACGGCTATAGGTTTTGCTGTGATGAGCACATTCTGATGTTTTGAGCCGTGGCAAAAACCGTTGCATGCCACGGCTTTTATCGTGTATTTCCCCTGTCTTTTTTATACGAAAACTCACATAACTCTCTTGTCTGAATGTGTTAGCGCGACATGGCGCTTTTTTTGCGTTGATAAAAGGCATTATGTAATAAGGAGGATGGCTATGGACATGAATACTTTCACCCATAAAGCGGCTGAAGCACTGCAGTCGGCACAAAATCTGGCGCTGGTAGAGTCGAATTCTCAACTTGAACCGCTCCACTTGTGTCAAGCGCTGCTGGACGACCGCCAAGGGTTTATCGTATCGGTATTGCAAAAAATGGGAGTTGACCCGACGCAGCTTGCGTCGCGCGTTCAGGCCGAAGTGCGCAAATTACCGAAAGTTTCCGGTGCTGGTGCGCAGGTATACGCCTCGCAGGATTTCAGCCGTGTGGCTGCGTTTGGCGAGAAGTATAAAAAAGAGTGGGGAGACAGCTTTGTCAGTGTGGAGCATTTATGGGTTGCTCTGATTGAAACCGCTTCTGGAGCGTTAAAAAAGATTTTTCAGGAGCTTTCCCTTACTGTCAAACTAACGACGGAAACGATCAAGTTGCTCCGTAACAACCGCCCGGTTGATTCGCAAGAGCCGGAAGCGACTTACAACGTGCTCGAAAAATACGGGCGCGATCTGGTGCAGGCGGCGCGTGATGGCAAGCTCGATCCAGTGATTGGTCGTGATGAGGAAATCCGTCGTGCCGTGCGCATTCTGTCACGGCGCACCAAGAATAACCCCGTGCTCATTGGCGAACCAGGAGTTGGAAAGACCGCCATTGCCGAAGGGTTAGCGCACCGCATTGTCAATAACGATGTCCCTGAAGGGTTGAAAAATAAAATTATCTTTTCGCTCGATATGGGGGCGCTGATTGCCGGTGCCAAGTATCGCGGTGAGTTTGAAGAGCGGCTCAAAGCGGTGCTGAAAGAAGTCAGCGAAAGCAATGGCCGGATTATTCTGTTTATTGACGAACTGCACACCATTGTCGGAGCGGGGAAAACGGAAGGGGCGATGGATGCGGGCAACTTGCTTAAGCCCATGTTGGCGCGTGGCGAGTTGCACTGTATTGGCGCAACCACGCTGGCAGAATATCGCAAGCATATCGAAAAGGACCCCGCACTGGAGCGGCGCTTTCAGCCAATTTTAGTCGATGAGCCGTCGGTGGAAGATACCATCTCTATCTTACGTGGCTTAAAAGAAAAATTCGAAATTCACCACGGCGTAACGATTCACGACAATGCGATTATCGCAGCGGCGACGTTGTCGGATCGCTATATTGCCGACCGTTTCTTGCCCGATAAAGCGATTGACCTGATCGACGAAGCGGCGGCGATGGTACGGACAGAAATCGATTCTTCGCCCGCGCAAATGGACGATCTCTACCGCCGTATTATGCAGCTTGAAATTGAAGAACAAGCGCTGAAGCGGGAAAAGGATAGCGCATCACAGGAGCGTCTCGAAAAGCTCTCACGCGAACTTGCCGAGCTCAAAGAAAAATACAATACGATGAAAGCGCGTTGGGAGTTTGAAAAACAAGGCATTAGTGGACAGCAACATCTGCGCGAAGAAATCGAACGGACACGGCACGAAATCGAGCGCTATCAACGGGAGTACAATCTCGCCAAAGTGGCCGAACTGCAATACGGCAAGCTGGTTTCGCTCGAAAAACAACTCAAAGAGCACGAAGAATTGCAGAAAAACCGTGATGGCGAATCGGTGATGCTGAAAGAGGAAGTGACACCGGAGGAGATCGCTTCCATCGTTTCGCGCTGGAGCGGCATCCCTGTCAGTAAACTTGTCGAAGGGGAACGCGAAAAGTTGCTGCATCTCAGCGACACGTTGCATCAGCGGGTGGTTGGGCAGGACGATGCCGTCGATGCGGTGGCCGATGCCGTCATTCGCGCACGTGGTGGCTTACAGGATCCCAATCGCCCACTTGGCTCTTTTATTTTCCTTGGACCGACGGGCGTCGGGAAAACAGAGTTGGCGCGCGCCCTTGCGGCGTCGTTATTTGATAGCGAAGACAACATGATCCGCATTGATATGTCGGAGTACATGGAAAAACATGCCGTTTCCCGTTTAATCGGCGCGCCTCCGGGATATGTTGGGTACGACGAAGGTGGCCAGTTGACCGAAGCGGTGCGGCGTAAACCGTATGCGGTGCTGTTGTTTGACGAAATTGAAAAGGCGCACCATGACGTTTTCAACTTGCTGTTGCAGCTCCTTGACGACGGACGGTTGACCGATAGTCATGGCCGGACGGTGAATTTTACCAACACGGTGGTGATTATGACGTCGAACATTGGTTCGCCACTGCTGCTTGACGCAGCGCTAAAAGGGGAGCCGATTGGCGATGATGTCCGTGGCCATATTGAATCGCTGTTGCGTCAATCATTTAAGCCAGAGTTTCTGAACCGTGTTGACGAGACGATAATCTTTGAGCCATTAACCGCCGAGCAGTTAGTGCAGATCTTCCGCTTGCAAATTGCTCGTTTGGCCGGACGTTTAGCGAACCAACGGATCGAGCTGCGGGTCACCGATGCGGCGCTTGAGAGTATGGCGCGCGCGGCGTATGAACCACAGTTTGGTGCCCGTCCAGTGAAGCGCTATTTGCAGCGCCATCTGGAAAATCCCATTGCGCGGATGATCGTTGGCGGTACCGTCAGCGAGCTTGATTGTGTTGTTGTTGATGTGGACATCAAAGGGGCGCTGGCAGTGAAAGTCGAGCGGTAAATGACGTAAAATCTCTGCAATGTTACTCAAATCTGTTTTGCTTACCACCCGTCATTCTAATATGCGTTTAGGCTGGCGGGTGGCATAGAACGGAGAATTAATTCTCCTTGTCCCCTCACGTGGCAGACAGTAATTTTCGTCTTTCTGCGGTGAGGCAGTACTTCTGATTGCGACTTTTGGGTTTTTCGGGGAGGGTCATTTCCAGCAACTTCTTTTCTAATGCCGGTTTTAAGTACAGTTTTTCAAAGTTATCTCTCCCGGTAAAACCAAGGGCTTCCATCATCGCAGCTTTGCTCATTTCCCCTTGAGTAATGAGTAGAAGATTCATGACTTGCCCTGCGATGTCAGGTGTAATCAGCGTTGGTGCCCACTAGAGTTGAGTTTATATGCTGGACGCTGGTGGAGCCTTCGAGCACCTCGGCAGCGGCGGCTCCCACATAGGCTTTAGGCGCTAGGCTTCAATCTCAAGCTGCAGGTCGTCACTCTGCGGCCGCAGGGCGGAGCGGGGCACGCGCACCACCGCGTCTTAGCTTGGCAACCAGATACGGCATGCCGTCGCCCCCACAAGATCTGTTCTTCGATGACTTGCAGGCGCTGTTATGAACGGTGCTGTATTGCCAAAGCGACTCCATCCGCTAATTACCTTCTACCTTGATCTGTTGCCTGCTGAATCTGAATCGCAGGTGCAATGCGAGTTCTGATTTCGTTGTAAACAGCGATATCGAGGCCCTCGGCTACCTCCAATGACACGGCCAATCCATACGCAACAGGGTTCTGGATTTTCCCGGCGTCTTCACGGCAGTTCACTTTGATTTCGATAACTTCCCCGTCGATGAACGGCTCCGCTCTCTGGCCTTCGAACACTTCGTGTTGGACTGTTCCGCGCCGCACTGCTCGCCAATCGGCATCACTTCGAGTTGGAGCTAAGCCGTTGTTGTTCATTTCAAACCAAAGGCTTGCAGTGCGATATTTTTGAGTGCTTGCCGAGATTGGGGACAACCAAGCCAAGGTGACGGTCAGGCGTCGCCACTCAGGGCGCGATCCCAGCGATGGAGGTAGAGGCAGGCTGAAAACGTGAGCTTCACCATCGGAAAGCTGCCCGAAGCCCAAGACTGTTGCTCGTTGTTCTGTGCAATCCAGAACACGGTCCACCACCGGTATGCCATAACCGATCCACCGGCTAATCAGCCCACTGAGCTGGCGGCCGTTTTCAGGAGTACGAAGCACCTCGGAAATTCGTGAACCTACATCGCCCCACGAGCAACCATGAACCAACATCGCCTTCAATAGGGGAACTTCATAATTGGATGGATCGACTTCGGCCGCGTGCTCATTGAAGATCTGCTGCAGAGAGTCGTAACAAATGCCAGCGGCTCTGCTGATCAAAGCAGTCGCATTGCTCGTTCCACAACTGTAGGAGGTGGCGTTTTGTTCACCAGCAAGGCTTCCGGGTGAGGCGACTTTGTTTCCAGGGGTTGTGCGAAAAATCGCGGGCTCAATGGTTACGGGGTCGGTTGGCTGTAAAGGCAACCGGTACAACTGTCTCCCGCCGTAGAAAATAACGTCAGGTTTTATTGCACGTCGATAACCGCTGCCAAATGCTGAAACGGGACTGGGTAACGGACGCCCAAATGGGTCTATCCTATTTCCCTGGTAAGCAACTTGTGCCTCATCTAAATGTACTGCCCCAACGCTGATGCCGTTAATCGTTTCGGCTGGCGAAAGAAGCTTCCTGTTCCGGGCGTCCCTGTACAGGGCTTTGATTGTTGCCGCTTCAAATTCGTCAGTCTGAAATGAGTCGAATTCTTCCCGAGATACGCCCAAGGAAATTGTTGTTGGATGATTCCCGGCACTAACGACAAACAGCACGCCATACTTCACGCTCAACCAGTCCAGTAATCTGGCAATCGGGCTCATAGACTGTGTGAATTGGCGGGCTCGGTCACCGATTGACAAGTTGATTATTTTAATTCGAGGAGCTACCGGTCCTTCCCCCTGATCACCCTCGAATATTCGCTTTACCGCTCTATGGATAAGATCGACCGCAAGACAATTTTCTGGAATTGCTTCTTGTAGAGTGCGTGAGTGAGGCCATGGCTTCATGATAGGTCGAACATAAACGAGCCTAGATAGAGGAGGCTGAGACCGATTCAGGTCGCCATGGACAATGAGTGATGCCATTGAGCTTCCATGAACCCGCTCCGAGGCTGTATAATCATTTTCCCAGTTATCTGGATCGTCAATAATCAAACGACCCGCCAATAAACTGTGATTAGCCAGCGGAACCCCATCCAAAAGTGCTATAACAGGATCACCAGTGGGCATGGGTATTTCTTCAATCTGGGAGATTTCCTGATCACTTTCTGGAGATTTGTCTCCGACTACCATTTGTCCAACAGGCCTGAAGAACATGACGTTCTCACATTTAACCAGTTCAGTTGTTGGATTCTCCACGATATCTCGGATGGCATGCGCCGGTAGTTCGGCTAGGAGTCCATGGTAGGCGATCCCCTCAATTACTGACTGGTTCAGTATTCGACCGCCCGCTTGCTGAACGAGGTTCGTGATTTGACTTGCGCTAACTGCGCGAAGCTCGTTGCTTCCACGAAACCAAAGCTCAGCCTCAAACGGAATGACCCGATCACCGTCGTATTCAAGATCCTCCTGCCAGATATCAATCACGCCGGTTTCAAAAAGTCTGTCCTGAACATCCCACCGACGGATGCTTTTCAAGTGTAGGAACACGTCGCGGAACTTGGTAAGGCCACGCTCGAACTGCATGTTTGGATCAGTCTGGTAGCGTCGCCACAGGGACAGCATCTCGTCGAGGGCTCGCTGATTGGTCATTACCAGATACAGACGCCCATTCAGTTCCTTTTCAGGGTTATTCACATCAAAAAAATCTTGGTCGGGTGCAATCTCGTCGCTCTCGAGTTCACCCATCCATTCGAGTCCCTCGATACGTTTCACTGCATTGGCAAAGTGTTCCACGCTACCAATGGTTTTAATGACTAACACTTGCTCAGGATCAATGCCTGCCGTGTTTTGCTGAAGTTCTACCCTGCGGGTCTCAAAAGCTGCCTGCAATTGGTTGAACATAGGTAAAAGGCGTTGACCTTGCCTGAAAACATTCGGTTTATGAATACGTCCGCGAGGTGGTGGAAGTTTTGTTCTGTCCGCCACTTGGGGCGTTGGAAAAAGGAGCAGTGGGCGTTCAGGCATCCTTCACCTCCGGTTTGTCCTGTTGCGCTACGGTGACTGACCTAGCAGACCAGCTCTGGAGGGTTTTGGATACGATATCCTTCATGTCGGCGTTCGGTTGTTCGAGCACATACTGCCGGAACACGGTCGTACCGAACTCTTCGACTTCCGCGAAATTCGATTCCTGGAGACGTTTGGCCAAAGTGCTAGGCGCGTATCCTAAAGGGATATTGATCCGGCGCTCGAATTTTTCGAACCACTCTGTCAGGCGAGCACGGGTCGGGCCGGGCAGCGTCATGCGGATCTGGAAGCGCCGCCATACAGCCCGGTCTAGCAGTTCCGGATGGTTGGTTGCCCCGATGACCATGACATGGCTCGGCAGGTTGTCGATCTGCATGAGCAGCGAACTCACCACGCGCTTGATCTCACCGGTTTCGTGCAGATCACCACGCTCCTTGCCGAGGGTTTCAAACTCGTCGAAAAAGAGGACGCATTTCCGAGTGGAGGCATACTCAAACAGTTTTTTCAGGCGGACAGCGGTCTCGCCCAGGTATGTACCGACGACGCTCTCATAGCGAACCACAAGCAGTGGAACTACCAGTGCTTCTGCAATGGCCTCGGCCAACGACGTCTTGCCATTGCCCGGCGGTCCGATGAGAAGTACGCGGTTGCGAGGTTCCAAGTTGTAGGATCTGAGCAAATCGGTTCGGTGCTGTTCCTGGATCAGACCCTGGCAAATCTGTTGTATTTCATCAGGAAGGATGAGATCGGACAGCTTTCGCTGGGGCATAACATCATGGAACAGGTTACCCATCCGCTGATCCAGCATAGAGCCGCCGCCATTAGTTGTGGGTCGCTCAATCGGCGCTGCATTGAGCATCTCTTCAAGCTTCTCGGCGAGCACCTTGTGCTGTTTGGCTCGCTCTTCGGCGACAATAGCCTCGACGACCTTTCTAAAACTGGCCTTGTCACCCCGTATACCGGATTGGACAAGTCGAATTAATAAATCCGCTCTTGCCATTCTTTCCCCTTACAAAAATTATTGGTTCTCTTGTCATGTCTCTGGTGAGATATTGTATGCATCTTGATGTTTATACGCTCAACGTGCTCATGCGTACAGAGGCCTGTGATATTTTATCGTCAAAAAAATTCCGGTAGGCGTTGAGGTACCTGTGGTCTTACTCACATTCCTCATATCCTAGTATGGCTTCTATATCCCCACTGCGAAATCCGCGTTTGAGGAGAACATCGCCATAGACACGCCGCCGTGAGTTTGCATCGGTTATCAGGTGCTCTTTGCCACCTGCCCAGCGCTCAAGGCGGCGGACGATTTCGGGGAGAGCGTTTTCCAGTATTTCGTCGTACGTGTCTGCGTCAATCGCAGTGTCGATGCCGCGCCCACGTAGTTTGCTGCTGATATACCACCAGCCGTGACCACGCTGGAGTTCCATGCGCAGGAATCCCTGTAAAAACCGCTTGTCGTCAAGTAACTGGAGGCGTTCGGCTTCTTCCAGCACGGTATCTATAGTTTGTTCATCGTACTCTTTTTGCCGGAGTTTTTGTCGCAGTTCGGCACTATGGTAATCGCGGCGGGCAAGAGCGCGGCACACGGTTTGGAATGGGGCGCGGCACGATTCTTCCATCTACTTCTCGTGAAAGGCGTAGCGGTAAAAATAGGTGGTAGGAATAGCGCGGAGGAAGCGCATAATCAGGTACGCGGCGATCAGCGAAAAAGCGATGCGTCCCCACAGTAAACCGGAGAGGTGGCCGCCAATCAGCATCATCAGCAGAGTGTCTTCGATAACGCTGTGGGTGAGCCCCATGAGGGTGATTGACGCAAAGATGTCGCGGTCAGGCAGATTGCCCGATTGCGCTTCGCGGATAATAAGTCCGCCGCCATACGCCAGCCCAAGCATCATGCCGATCAGCGTCACGCTGGTGGCTTCGCGCCCGATGCCAACGGGGCGCAGGATTGGGCGTAGCAGCCATTCAATACCGTCGTTAATGCGTGCGTATTTCAGCAGGCGCATGCCAAGGAGCATCGCGAACACGATACCGAAAATCACAGCGAGTTTCTGCAGTTCACCCCATGCCCAATGCAATAAGCCCACATCAGTGGTGGGTGGTGTCCAAAGTAATGTTGCCGGTTGTTGCAGCCAACCACCCCATTTATACGTGTAAAAGAGCAGCGCGCCGAGGAGAAAGGCGCCGATAAGTCGGACGAGCAGATGGAGTGTCACGCGCATCCCTGCTTTGCGTGCGACGGCCAGTTCGACGGGAAAATTATGAGCGACAAGCATCATCGTGGCAATTACCGTCACCTGCGCTACGGTCAGCGGGGTTTCTGGAAAGATGGTGACAAAGGCGATAATGCCGCCGTACAGGTTGGTTAGCAGCGCGGTGACAAAGACAATGCCAAGATTTCCTGGTAATCCTGCGAGTGCCATAAATGGGCTGAAGAGTGTCCCGAGCCAAGTAACCAAGCCGAGTTCGGTGAGCACTTTCATGATGATGACAACGGGGATCAGGATTTTAAATAAAATTTTGCTGATGCTGACGGCATCACGAAAAGTCTGAGTTATCGCTACAAATACGGCGCGCATCGTTAGGCTCCATTTTCAGGGGAAATAAAAAAACCGCCATTCTGCCGATCCGCAGAATGACGGTTTATGCTCAAAATGCTTAAATCCGCTCGCGGATAACCTCTTGTCCAGCATCGTGCTTTTTCATATCAAGGCGAACTTTTGCTTTGTTGACCGCGTCAATATACGCCAGCGCACTGCCATGCAGAACGTCGGTGCTGGCTCCTTTGCCGGTCACTAAGCGATCAAGCCCTTCAAACTGAATCTTTACGGTGACATCGCCAACAGCGTCTTCACCTTTTGAAACGGCTTTTACTTGATATTCAATCAGTTTGCCGGGTAGTCCCGTCGCTTTGTTGATCGCGTGGTAGGACGCTTCGACGGGGCCGTCGCCGATGGCGGTTTCGGTAATAGACGTTTCACCATTTTCCCCTTGCGCAATGATGGTGACGCAGGAGGTGGGGATGATCGAAGAACCGGCGGTGGTGCCGACATACGCCAACGTATACCCGCTTTTATATTCTTTCAGCCCTTCGTTCACGATCAGTTCTAGATCTTCGTCGAAGACCTCTTTCTTGCGGTCGGCCAAATCCTTGAACTTGACAAAGGCGGCTTGCAGTTGCTCGTCGTCAATGGTGTAGCCCATCTCTTCCAAACGCGCTTTAAAGGCATGGCGGCCTGAATGTTTGCCAAGTACGAGCTCGTTTTTCGGCAACCCGATAGATTCGGGCGTCATAATTTCATACGTCCGCTTATCTTCCAGCATGCCGTGCTGGTGAATTCCCGCTTCGTGCGCGAAGGCATTCTTGCCGACAACGGCTTTATTGGGCTGCACATCGACGCCGATAATGGAGCTGAGCAGCTTGCTTGTGCGGTAGATTTCCTCTGTCACGATACCTGTATCGACACCAAAATACGGTGCGCGTGTTTTCAGTGACATCACTATTTCTTCCAGTGAGGCATTCCCCGCCCGTTCGCCAATCCCATTGATGGTGCATTCAACCTGACCAGCACCGGCCTGAATGCCTGCCAGCGAGTTGGCGACGGCTAAGCCAAGGTCGTTGTGGCAGTGCAGGCTGATAACCGCTTTGTCGATATTTGGCACGCGGTTCATGACCGAGGTGATCATATCGTAAAACTCAGACGGGATCGTGTAGCCAACGGTATCGGGCAGATTGATCGTGCGCGCACCGGCGTTGATCAACGCTTCAACCACTTGACACATATAATCGCGGTCGGTACGGCCAGCGTCTTCCAGCGAAAATTCGACGTCATCAATCAAGTTTCTGGCGTACTTCACCGCCGAAATCGCCCGTTCCAGCGCCTGTTCACGGCTCATTTTTAGCTTGGCTTGCAAGTGAATGTCGCTGGTCGCAAGGAACGTATGAATGCGCCCTTGCTTGGCGTGTTGAACGGCCTCATAACAGCGATAAATATCTTTTTCATTGGCGCGGGAAAGCCCGGCAACGATAGGGCGCGACACGGCTTCGGCAACGGCTTTAACCGCTTCAAAGTCGCCGATAGAAGCAATTGGGAAGCCGGCTTCAATAACGTCGACATTCAATTTTTCTAATTGTTTCGCCAAGGCAACTTTTTCTTCAATATTCATCGAACAGCCCGGCGACTGCTCGCCGTCGCGCAAGGTGGTATCAAAGACGAGTATTTTTCTGTTCATATTCGTTTTCCTCATGTTTGGTTACAGGGTGATGAGTGCCGACCTGAAAAATCAGCCCGACTATTCCGCTGAGGCCATAGGCGGCAGCGAGGACAAAAATCATTAGTTCAGGGTACGAACCGACGAGGACAAACACGAGCAACACCATAACGAGTATGTTGAACGGTTTGCGGCGGAAAATGCTCATATCCTTGAAAGAATAGTACTTTACATTACTGACCATCAAAAATGCGAGGGTATACCCAAGGGCGGCTACCAGTATGGGAGAAGAGTAGTCGAGGAAATAGTGCTCTTGGAAAATAACGTACGAACAGACGATCCCTGCTGCGGCGGGAATCGGGAGGCCGTTGAAATACCGCGAAAGCCCCGAACTCTGAATATTAAACCGCGCCAGACGCAACGCACCACATGCGACATAGAGGAATGCGGCCATCCAGCCAACGCGGCCATATTGCTGCAAATCCCACATGTAGATCAGGATTGCCGGAGCGACGCCAAAAGCCACCAAATCAACCAGGGAATCGAGTTCCATGCCAAATTTACTGTCGGCTTTTATGAGGCGGGCGATTTTTCCGTCAAGCATGTCGCAGATGGCGGCGGCCAGAATGGCAAACGCGGCCACACTAAAGTCGCCACGCACCGAAGCGATGATCGAATAAAAGCCAAAAAAGAGCCCCCCGAGGGTGATCATATTTGGGATTATGTAGATCCCTTTATGCATGAAATTCTCCCAATACGGTTTTGCCAGCGACTACTTTATCGCCTTCCTTGACTGAAAGAACGGTATCGACTGGCAGGAAAAGATCCATGCGCGAACTGAATTTCATCAGACCAATGCGCATCCCTGGCTCCAACCGATCTCCGTTCTTGCCCCAAAACACCACACGCCGTGCGACGAGTCCGGCAATTTGTTTAAAGTAAACGAGCGGGCCAAAGTCGGTTTGTACGGCAACAAGGTTGTGCTCGTTTTCGAGTGCCGCCTCGTCTTTATCCGCCGCATGAAACCGCCCTGGGCGGTACTGATACTGGACAATTTTTCCCGCAAAAGGGGAGCGATTGACATGGACGTTAAAAATGTTCAAGAAAATGCAGACTTGCAGCCACTCCTGATCTTTTTCGCTTTCCGGTGCTTGTTGTCCTACGGGATGGGTGGCGTGCCGTTTTATGGCGATCACTTTTCCGTCGGCGGGAGAAACAATTTGCTGCGCCGTAAATGAACCGCGCCGCTCCGGATCACGAAAAAAGAAGAGGCAAAAAAGCCCCGTAGCGATAAGCGCCGTTGATGTCACTTTATAGCCAAATGCGCTGGCAAGTATCCCCAGTGCGAGTGGAATCAAAATGAGTGAATATCCTTCACGAGCAATGCCCCAGAGTGGTTGTTTCATCGTGTGACCTGTGTCAGATTGGTTGTAAGCCTATCCCCCCACTGGGGGAGCCATTTGTGCGTTACCATACGACCTCCTTGATATGCGCCGGAACGCGCATGTATGCGTGATGGTGTTGTGGGCGGATGATAAACAAAAGTGCGTGGAAAAGAAAGGAATTTTTGGGAAAAAAGCAACTGTTGCACGAAGAGAAAGCCCGAAACAAGCGGGTTGTTTCGGGCAATGGTTCGTGAATCGATTCTTGTGTTGCTGTTAAATGAACTCGAGTTCACCGCTGAGTGCGCCCGCATGCTTAATCGCTTGGATGATTGCAATCAGGTCGCGTGGCGAAACGCCCATGCGGTTCAGTGCTTCGACCACCGCACCAATCCCCACGTTGCCATCCATCATAATTAGCCGATCATTCCTTCCGGCACCTACCGGTTCGCCATCCTCGTTCACGGGAGGGGCGATTTGTACATTCAGATTCCCATGGCTGATAGCAACTGGCCCGATACGGACATCTGCCCCTACAACGATCGTACCGGTTTTTTCGTTAATCACGATCTTGCCCGAATTCCCCCGATCGACTTGCAGATTGGTCATCCCTGCAATAAAGCCGGTAATGTCACGTTGATGATTTGCTGGAATAATAACATCGATAGCGCCAGATGAGTTCGTCTGGGCAACGCCGAAGCCATAGACACTTTCGATGGCGCGACGAATATTATCGGCTGTGGTGAAGTCCGGTTGTTTCAGGAGTAACGTAATCGATTCGCGACCAGTAAGTTCAAATCCCAGCTCACGCTCCACGAGCGCGCCATTGCTGATACGACCGGAGGTGCTATGATTTTTCTGGGCGCCACCACCACCGCCACCAGCGTTAAAGCCACCAATGGTAATTTGTCCCTGGGCGACGGCAAATACTTCACCATTCGGAGCGCTCAGTGGTGTCAGCAGCAATGTGCCTCCTTCTAGGCTCGTTGCATCGCCCAGTGATGAAACCGTAATATCTATCTTTGCGCCCGGGCGGACAAAGGGCGGGAGCGAAGCCGTTACCATCACCGAAGCAACGTTTTTGACTTTTACCTCATTGGCATCAGAGGTAATGCCCATACGGCTCAGCATGTTAGTTAAACTCTGTGTGGTAAATCCCGTTCCGTTACCATCACCCGTGCCGTCAAGCCCAACAACCAGTCCGTATCCGATAAGTTGGTTGGAGCGGACGCCTTGAATGTCAGTGAGATCCTTAATCGCAACCGACGGCATTGCAGCGTGAGCGATCGGAAAAATCAACAGTATCAGAAAAATTATCGCATGGTACGCGTGTCGCATATTTCGCACTCCTTACCCGATGAAATTAAAACGGCCAAACGTATTCGACCAACTGGGTTGCCCACCCTTTGCGTTGCGAAGTGGCAATTGATCCACTGCCGGTATACATGATCTGTGCGTCGGCCAGCAGGGTTGAAGGGATGGTGTTCTGCGCGTCAACGTCTTCTGGTCTGACAATGCCGCTAATATAAATGGTTTGTTTTTCGTCATCTATGACCAGCTCTCGTTTGCCGCGTACGGCAAGATTGCCATTGCTGAGTACTTTAACCACACGTGCGGAAATGGTAGCGGTGATGGTATCTGATTTTTGTTTGGCTCCCGCACCACTAAAGCTGTTATTGGATGAAGCGCCGACCGATGGCGTGAAGGCCGCACCTGTTACTTTGCCAATTGCTTTACTGGCGCCAAAGAGGGTGTCTTCCTGACCCAAGAAGGTGTCTACACCCATATTAACGTTGCTAGAACGGGAAGTAGAGGTGGTGCCGCTGTTGGAAGCAGAGCTTGATTCGACAATGCGCACGGTGATAATGTCGTTGACGCGTCGTGCTTTTTTATCAAGAAAATAGATGCTCGTCGTTTGCGAATCTTCCCATAAGCTACCAGTCTCACGGGCGCGATTTTCATCTCGAACATTGTAATCCTCGATATATCCCAAATCAGGGATGGGGTGTTGCGAACGTGCGCCACAACCGGCAATGCCGACGGCGATGCTCGCCAGTAAGATGGGAAGTATTTTCATAATGTATCCTCCTCAGAAACAGTATCTGTGCCTTACCTTGCATGTCACGTGCCATCTACCACCTTAAGCCGTGAAAAATTATCGTAATATCTTTGCTCATCTGTTGCTGTGATACCGTGCTTCGTATAGTATTAACGCAGATAAAAAGTGTGTTTCCGCTCTTGCCAGACGCGAAATGGATCCAGATGCTTCGAGGAGGATGTATGGGAATTGAAATTCGCAAGATTGCTATTTCGACCGGTGGGGGAGATTGTCCCGGATTAAATGCGGTTATTCGTGCGGTTGTGCGTGCTGCTGATCAAAAGTATGGCTGGGAAGTGGTTGGTATTAAAGATGGTTTACGCGGCGTGAGTGGCGATTCAACCAAACTGATCCCGCTCAGCCGTCACAATGTTGGCGGCCTGATTCGTCAGGGCGGAACCATCCTTGGGACAACGAATACGGGGAATCCGTTTAGTGTTGTCAAAAAAGTTGATGGGAAAGACGTTGTTCACGATATGTCTGACGAGGTGATCGAAAATATCCGTCGCGAAAAGATCGACGCCGTTGTCGGAATTGGTGGCGATGGCACGATGGCCATCATGAATGAACTCTACAAAAAGGGGATTCCGATTGTTGGCGTCCCAAAAACGATTGATAACGATCTGCTTTCGACCGATGTCACGTTTGGTTTTGATACAGCGGTTTCGATTGCTACCGACGCGTTGGATCGCCTCCAGACCACGGCGCAAAGTCATCATCGCGTCATGGTACTTGAGCTCATGGGGCGTTATGCCGGTTGGATTGCCCTGCATAGTGGCATAGCTGGTGGCGCCGAAGTTATTTTGATTCCTGAAATTCCGTACGATATTGATGCGGTGTGTCGCGTTGTGAAGCGGCGTATGGCACGAGAAGGGTTTACGATTATCGTTGTGGCCGAAGGGGCGAAGCCGATGGAGGGAACGGTAACTACACTTGGAAAAAAACAGGGTATCGTTGAACGACTCGGTGGTGTTGGGCAAAAAGTGGCCGAAGAGATTGAACAATTGACCGGTGCGGAAGTGCGCACAACCGTGCTCGGACATGTGCAACGTGGTGGCTCGCCAACGGCCTACGATCGCATCCTTTCCACCCGTTTTGGGGTCGAAGCGGTAGAGTTGATTCACAATGGTCAATTTGGCCGGATGGTTGCGCTGCGCGGTAACGATATCACCTCAGTCACATTTGAACAGGCAATTGAGCAGCTTAAATTCGTTGATCCCGATGGGCAGTTGGTGCACACCGCTGAAGCCATGGGCGTTTGTCTTGGTCGGTAACGGTGCTTCTTTCTGATTTTCATATCACCATTCCTACGGAGCTTATTGCGCAAGAACCGCTGGCACAGCGCGACCAGAGTCGGTTGCTCGTGTGTCGGCGGGGAGCACTCTCCTGCGAGGCAACGACTTTTCGGCAGCTTCCTAACTATGTACAGGCGGGTGACCTGCTGGTATTCAACGACACACGGGTGATTCCGGCACGTCTGCAAGGAAAGAAAACAACGGGTGGCGCTGTCGAAGTGTTTCTGCTGGAAAAACGCGCGGCGGGTACGTGGCAGGTGCTGGTTCGTGGCAAGCATATCCGAGTCGGTACGCTCCTGCACTTTGGTGAGCAGGGCGAGGTTCGCGGGGAAGTGACGGCGGATGAAGGGCAAACCAAAGTCGTTCATTTCGATGCTGACGACGCGCAACTTTTGCAGTGTGGATCGATTCCGCTGCCGCCTTATATTCGGCGCGCTGCGAATCAGCACGATCAAGAGCGCTATCAGTCGCTTTTTGCGCGTCACGAGGGGGCAGTGGCGGCACCAACGGCATCGCTCCACTTTACGCCAGAGATTATGGAACGGATGCAGGCGCGCGGCATTCGCGTCGCGTTCACGACGTTACACGTTGGCCTGGGGACATTTCTGCCGATCAAGGTGGAAAATATACGCGAGCACACCATGCATGCCGAATATTATGACGTTCCAGCGGCGACAATTGATGCGATCAGAGAAGTGAAGGCGCAAGGCGGTCGCGTGATTGCGGTTGGCACAACGGTGGTGCGTGCCCTCGAAAGTTGCTTTGCCGTGCCGGACAGATTGGCTCCGAATGGGCGAACCGAAATCTTTATCTACCCGGGGTATCACTTTCGTGTTGTCGATCAGATGATAACGAATTTCCATTTGCCCGATTCCACGTTAATTTTACTGGTCAGTGCGTTTCATGGCAAAGAGCACATCAAACGTGCGTATGAATATGCGGTGGCGCAGCGGTTTCGCTTCTTTAGTTATGGCGATGCGATGGCAATACTCTAACGGCTTTAGGTGTTTCAGCCGATGGTTTCGCGCGGGAGTTCGATGGTAAAGCAGGCTCCATTACCAATGTTTTCTGCCCAGATTTTCCCTTTCATTTTGTCCATAATGATTTTTCGACTTACCGCCAGCCCGATACCAGTTCCCTTTTCGCCTTTGGTTGAAACGAACGGCTGGAAGATCCCATCGGGCAATAAATGCTCAGGAATGCCACCGCCATTATCGTGGACACGTATAATGGTGGCTTGAGTTGTCTGCTGAAACGATACTTTGACGAGTCCTTGCGGGATAGAACGCTCGGTAAATACATCTCGTGAGTTGACAAAGAGGTTCAGCATCACCTGCTGAAATTCACTGCGATAGCCCGGTGTATAGAGCGGTGAGCCCGGCTCTACGTCGACATCCGCACTGATCATCCGCAGTTGGCTTTCACAGAGTTTCAGTACGGAAGAACAGGCTTCGCGAATGTCGAACATTTCGCTGGTGAGTGAGGGTTTGTAGAAATTGCGGAAGTCTTCAATCGTCTGACTCATAAAGCGCAGTTGTTCCATCATGTCTGTGACGTGTTCGTCAAGCTCTTCTTTGCCGAGCGCCCCTTCGGCGTAGAGGGTGGGCAGGTACATTGTCAGTAGTGAGATGGCATTGAGTGGTTGCTTCCATTGGTGGGCAATCACTCCGATCATGCCCCCAAGTTCGGCAAGTTTTGCCTGTTGAATCATGATGGCTTGTTGTTGTTCTTTTTCGTTTTCGAGATCTTTTAGGAGAGTGATATCGGCTAGCGACGTGACGACCGCAAAGGGTTGCGTTGCGTCATTGAGGATCAATGGTTCGGTATTGACTAAGAGCCAAACGATTCCTTCATCATGGCGCTGTACTTTTAAGATACGGTTGCGTTGTGGTTTACCGGTGTCGAGTGTTTTCTGGCTGGGGAACTGGTGGGGCTTCAAAAGCACACCATCTTCGGTGGTCGCTGTCTGGAGGATTTCCCTGAGGCAACATCCGTGAGGAGCGCCGCAACTGATAGTGTTCGCGCACTCTATGCCAAGTATTTGACGCGCGGCATAGTTGCACGTGGTTATTTCGCCGCTGAACTGTTGCACGATGATCCCGCTTGAAAGGGCATTTACGACGGAGCGATACTGAATTTCATTCGTTTTCATCTTCTCATCAGAGCGTCGCTGGGTGGTGATGTCACGTTGTACGACAATTGCACCGTTCCGTTTCGATTCATGGAGCGGATGGATTTCCAGCTGGAAGTAAAACGTGTGGCTGTCGGCGCCGAGGGAGAATTCTTTCGTTGCGATATCATCGCTGCCCGTAATAATCGCATCGACCTGCACGATGAATGGTTGATAGTCAGGTGCATCGCCAAAGAGGGTTTCGGCAACTTTCCGGTAGGGCCAGCCAATCGCAAAGCGTGTTGGTCGTGGTGCTATATGGCGTTCGCAAAATTTGTTCCACCGTTCATTTGTCATGATAATGTTGCCGTTTGCATCGAGCATAAGAATCGCATCAGGGATACTTTCCAGAAGCCCTTTGCGAAGGTTGGCTTCCATTTCTTCAGTATCCGCCAGTTCGAGTTTCATTTTTTGATGGCGATATACCAGTGCCAGCCCGAGAACAATACACAACAGCGCCAACCCGGCGCTCATGCCGACTACTTGTCGCCGTTCCGCGTGCCATTGAATGAGGATAGCCTCAAGGTCAAAATCAACAATGACCGCCAGCGGGAAATGGCGCGAGGCGCGAAAAGCGTAAATTTTTTCGGCATGAGAATCGTGTTGATCGATAAATTCTCCTGCTCCCATTACAGCCATTTTTTGATGCACGCGATGGTTGTTAAAGTGTGCACCAGCTTGATTGCGGGGATCGGTGGAAAACATCGTGATGCCATCCATCCGCTTGATGGAAACTTCGCCGCCGGACACGACCATGTTCTTTAGGTAATAATTGAGGTAGTAATCAACATTCAAACTGGCCAGCAGGGTGAAGCTGGAATTGCGCATAGTAAAACTTCGAATAACCGGAACAAAGAGTAAATCTTCACTTTTGGCGGGCATTTCGGGTGTTGCCCACAGTGCACCGGCGAGGTCGCGACCAATCCAAGGTACGTCAATGCGTAAGACGGTATCGCTGTGAAATGGGATAGGGAAAAAACGGGAAGTATCGACTTTTAAACCGATATTAGGCGTATAGGTGCTGATAATCACTTCGCCATCACTGTTCAGATATGAAAGGGAACGAAGATAGGGAGCACTGCGCAGGGCTCCCAGGAATACAGCAAGGAGCGTGGTATCGTCAGGATTCGTGTCGATTAACGTGGCGAAATTGCGAAAAAGATTTTCTGTCCCTTCAAGGTTTTGCGTCAGGTGATCCTCAAAGGCATGAGCATGCAGGGCGGCGATTTGCACGTTGGTGGAGATAGCTTCTTGGCGCAGACGCGACATTGCATAAAAAAGTATCCCCGATACCACCACCGCAAATATCAGGGTGCACGTCAGAAAAATACGGCTCGCTGGCAGTTGGAGAATGCGCCAAAGCATAAACTACTCAAGAACCAATATCGGCTCTAATCCATAGCGTCTGGCCGCCGCCTGCAGTCTGCCGTCTCGCTTTACTTGCTGCATAAAGCGTTCGGTGCGTTCGTACCAAGGGTCATCGCCGGGGGCGATTGCCCAACCATACGGCGTGACATGGAAACGTTCAGGCGGAGTAATCAGGCGCGCCCAGTCGGAAAATGCCAGCATCTGGCGTGTGTACGGGAAGTCGGTCATAAAAACATCGGCGCGACCTGCTTCCACTTCTACTTCACGGGCGCGTGGTGAGTCATACACGGCAAGCTCGGCGTGTCGCAGTTTATCGCGCATCACGGGTTCATGTAGCGTCCCTTTACTGACGGCTACAATCCGCCCCGGTTGATCAATGTCGTTCCAAGTTTGGATGCGGCGGTTACTGGCGGTGGTAATCGCATAAATATCGCTTGCCATATGTGGCGAGGTAAAGCGGAGGTGTTGCGCGCGCGCAGAGGTGATGCCAATGCCAAACATGGCGATATCACAACGCGATTGCAGGAGATCGTCAATCAGTGTGGCAAAAGAGCTTTCGACAAATTCTACGGTTGCACCGAGGTCTTTACTAAACTCACGCGCCATATCGGTATCAATTCCGTTTAGCGTCTGTGTGCGGCGGTCAAAGAACGATATTCCGTAATAGTCAGGCCAGAAACAGACGCGAAGTTGCTTTGTTTCCTTGATGATATCAAGGCGACTTTTCGCTTCGTTGCCAGCAGCCAATGCGGGGTGAAATCCAAAAAGAACACAGAGGAGTAACAGGTGTAAAAGGAGAGGTCTTGATTTTTTCATGCGTATTCCTCCTAATGGTCTCAATGCGTTTCCTCAGAGGCTGAATGATTCCGAAATGTAGCATAGTGATGGCGTTAATATCAAACCGAAAGAAAAAAAGGCACCCGCCTGAAATTTCTGGGCGGGTGCCTTTTATGTCGGCATAGAAAGCGTTTGCAATCAGTGCGTGGTCAAATGTGGTGCGGTGGTTACCCTTTATCTTCTTGAGAGGTATACCGTGTTAAACTCCAGACGCTGACTTTGTATCCAACAAAAATAACAAGTGGCCAGAGAAGGAGCAGCAGCGCAGAGCTGAGTTGTTCGTTCATCGTTCTTCCTCCCTTAGTACGCTTCTTTCGAATCTTTAATTTCATCATGGTGCAATTTGTTTTTATCCATTGCTCTCCACGTCAGAATGATGTAGCCCAGCACAACCGGCACGGTGATCGATACGATGGTCATGGCCATCAAGGTGTAGTGGCTTGAAGAGCTGTTGACAATAGTCAGCGAGCTTTGCAAGTCGTGGTACGACGGGTAAAAAGCAGTGCCGTTCAATCCAACGTTTAGGAAAAGACTCATGACGACCAGCACCGAGCCGACGCCGCCACTCCAAATTCCGGCACTCGATTTGGCAAAAGCACCGAGGTACACGGCGTAGAGGACACAAATGACACCAGCCAAAAACATCGCGAGTACAATCGGCATGGCAAGGAAGTTATCCAGATATTTGAAGCTTTCGAGTGTTACTAGCCCCGTTACTTGATCGTAGGCATACCCGTCACGCATCAGAAGTGCCACGACGAAGTAGAGGAAAAAGGGGAGGAAGCAAACGGTATTGATTAAGACCGAACGGCGCGCACGCTCAACCAACGCGGGAGCGTCGATATGGTTGATAAAATACAGGGCACCGAGCATTCTGCCTAAAAAGAAAACCGCCACGCCGAGCGAGACGTTAAAGAGACTGAAAGCCGCTTCAAGGCCGCGCAAATCGTTGTGCCATTGCGAAAGATTGTATTCATTCAGTGAAAACGCTGCGCCACTAAAGAGCGTAGCAACAGCGGTGCCGATCAGAATAACGCCGACCGAACCATTCAGGAATAAAAACGCTTCATAGACTTTCGCGCCAAGGAGATTGCCCGGTTTCTTGCGGAATTCATACGATACCGCTTGCAGTACAAAGCAGAGCAAGATCGCCATCCACACAAAGTACGCGCCGCCAAAGCTGGTCGCGTAGAACAGTGGGAACGCAGCGAAAAAGGCACCACCAAAGAGTACCAGCGTGGTAAAGCCCAGTTCCCATTTTCGGCCAAGCGAGTTTACAATCAGCTGCTTTTCCTCTTCGCCCTTCGCTAAAGTCAAAAGGAGTGTTTGCCCGCCCTGCACGAAAAACATAAATACCAGCAAACCCGCGAGGAGCGAAAGAATAACCCACCAATATTGTTGGAGCAGAAGATGTTCCATTATTTTCCCCCTTCTGGGCCAATCTTGATTTGTTCAAGCATAACCTTTAGTCCCGCCATGAAAAACACAACAAAGATAAAGACGAAGATCCAGAATGATATCTGGATGGCTCCTGCACCAATCGAAGTTGCCGCCGTGTGAACTGGCAAAAGATCCTGCACCGCCCACGGTTGACGCCCCACTTCTGCGACCACCCAGCCTGCCTGAGCGGCAATGTAACCGAGTGGGAGCCCGAGCAGACAGAGGCGCAAAAATGGCGGATATTTTTCGATTTGCCCACGGTGCAAGAGGAAGAGGATCGCGCCAAAAAGGGCGATAAAGAACATGCCCAGCATTACCATGATGCGGAAGCTGTAAAAAGTGATGCCGACTGGCGGCACAATATCTTCCGGTTTTTCGAGTGAACCGTAGCCGATATATGGAGCATTTTCGGCGACCGTCATACGATGAAACTCGCTGCCTGCCCGGTCGCCAGCTTTGACCGATTCCTTGTAGGCGGCCAGAGCAATTTGTGCTAGTGCGCCGCGTTCCATTAGCTCGCCTGCGCCAATAATCCCTTCCGCCGCATTCCCGTAGACTAAATCGTTAATGCCAGGGACAAAGGCATTCACGTCACGATATCCCATAAACGAGAGCGCGTAGGGGATTTTAATCTCAAGCCAGAATGGATCTTGCCCGTCACCCGGCTTGACATTGGGACGGAGGATGCCCATTGCTACCACGCCTGCCTGACGTTCGCCATCGTACAAGCCTTCCATGGCTGCCAGCTTCATTGGTTGCTTTTGCGCAATGATGTAGCCAGACTGGTCGCCAGTTCCCGCAAGGAAAATCGATGTGATCAAACCAAATGCCGCCGCGACGGCAATGCTCCGTTTGGCAAAAACCGTATCGCGCTTTTTCAGCAAATACCACGCGCTGACGGTCACGACAAAGAGTGACGCCACGACGTATCCACTGCCAACCGTGTGCAAGAACTTGATAATTCCCATAGGTGAAAAAAGAATTTCCCAGAAGTTGAGCATCTCAAGGCGAGCCGTGTCAGGATTGTAGTGCGACCCGACCGGATACTGCATCCAGCCATTGGCAATCAAAATCCAGAGTGCCGATAGGTTGGAGCCGATGGCCACCATCCATGTGGCAAAAAGGTGTGTTCCTTTGCGGACTTTATCCCAACCAAAGAACATGACTGCAAAAAACGTTGCTTCCAGAAAGAACGCGACAATCCCTTCAATCGCCAGTGGTGCCCCGAAAACATCGCCAACGACCCATGAGTAGTTTGACCAGTTCATGCCGAACTGGAATTCCATGATGAGGCCGGTTGAGATCCCGACAACAAAATTGATGGCAAAAAGCTTCATCCAAAACTTTGTCACGCGCTTCCAATACTCATCGCCCGTTCTGACATAAATCGTTTCCATGAACGCTACAATAAAAGCAAGGCCAAGCGTCAATGGAACAAAGATGAAGTGGAACATGGCGGTAACAGCGAATTGAAGACGCGACCAATCGACATGCGCCAACCCGGTTGCCAAATCCATAGCAAACTCCTTACAAAAATCGTTACGGGTATCAAGACACCCGATGAAAGACTGATAGCACTTTAATTCTCAAATGAAAAGGGGGGGAAAGTGTCAGCCGTGTGCCCGCCTTGCATTGAATACTGACTTGGTAAACGTAAGTGCTTTTCTGATAAAATTATGGAGCAAAGCACCTGCGAGAATTTTTTTTGCATCTGCTTTTTCCTTTCCATTTTCCAATAGATATTCCTATGATTAGACGCATGATACGCGAGCAGCTCAAGTGAAAGGTGATTTTGAGCTGCTTGATAGCGAGGATGCTCTCTCCATGGTACGAATACAAACACTCCTTGAACTTTTGCCGATCGCGCCGGAAGAAATTTTTCAGGTATTATCGCTCAGTCCACAACAGGCGACGGAGATTGATGATTTTTTTCCGAACGCGCATACGATACTTCCCCATCCTGAACAGTTGGAGTTTTTCACGACTGGTAGTTACCCGCAACAGCCACTTCCCTTTGCGGATCGCTCTTTTGACGTGATTTGCGCGGTTGATTGTTTTCATACCTTTGTGCGCCCTTCCGAAGCGTTATGGGAGATATTGCGGTTGCTCCGCTACGGAGGCGTGTACCTTATTGCTGGGGAAAAAACGGCGCTAGAGCGTTTGGGGAACCGTTTTTTTCTACCGTTTCGCGAGTGCGAAATGGTGGCCGAGCAGGTGCATGATGGGTATCGCGTTCTGGTTGTTCGTTGGCGTCAACCGCAACGGCGAATTTTTGAGCCAGGTACCTTTCTCTGGCCTACGCTGCTCCCGAAAGGGCAGGAGCGGGCGCAAATTCAGCGGGTTGATACCGCCAAAACACCATATTTCTTTTTTTACGGGAGCTTGATGGCGCGTTACAGCAACTTTCGTCGCTATCTGCGCGAGCAGGTGGTGACGGTAGAGCCTGCGTTTTGTGCCGGTATACTGTACGCGTTGCCGATGGGATATCCGGGGATGGTACAGTGTGAGAAGGGTGCGGGGACGATGATTTCCGGCGAGGTGATGACGTTTCATGACCCGTATCGTACGATGCGGGTGCTCGATCGTCTCGAAGAGTGTGTCGCAGAAGATCCGGGGCGTGGGATGTATCGTCGCGTGCTGCAACCCGTCAAAGTGCTGAGTGTTGATATGGAGGGCAATGCGCTCTTTTCACGTCGTTTGGCGTGGGTGTATTTCTTTCCCGAGCACAACTTGCGTACGGTTTGTCAGGGACAAGCGTGCGAGTTGCCTTGTGGTAGTTGGAAAGCGTACCGCACGCCACCCGAGGGAGAGTGGCGCCGTGAAGAGATGCACCTAGCCGCCGATTACGATTTGGTTTCCCCCTATTTACACCACAATTTCACATGGGAAACCCTGCCATGCCGCCGCCGTTGTCAGTCGCAGGTTTCCTGTCCGTGGTCTCCGCGTTAAAATAAAAGTTCATCGACCTGTGGGGCGAGGGTGTGCTATATGTTGCCAACTTTGGTTGGCGGTTTGGACGCGAGGTTTTTCCCTGCGTCCCCGTCAGCCTCTTCATGTTTTTTATTCCGGTCGAATAGGGTGAATGTTCTGTGCGTACTATTTACTGCGAAATTGATTTAGCCAAGCTGACCCATAACTATCGCCTTTTGCAAGATCAAGCGGGGAGATCTGCGGTCGTAGCGGTGGTGAAAGCGGATGGATACGGGCACGGTGATTACCAGGTTGCGCTCGCTCTGCAGCAAGCCGGTTGCCAGTACTTTGCTGTGGCACGGGTGCATGAAGGGGTAAAGTTGCGCCAAGCGGGTGTCGGGAGAAATATCCTGATTATGGGTGGTGCGTTTCCTGGCGAGTTTGAAGATATGTGCCGCTTCTCGCTTACGCCGGTCGTGTCGTGTCGTGAAAACCTTGAAGAAATGGTAGCAGCTGGTTTGCGCGGACTCGGCGTCCACTTGAAGGTAGACACGGGGATGAATCGCCTTGGTATCCATAGCGATGACTTGGGTGGGGTTGTTCATACATTGCGTCAAAGTGGTTTTACTCTTTTAGGCTTGATGAGTCACATGGCGTGTGCTGACGAAATTCAATCGCCGGTGAATCAGCTGCAGTTGGATCGGTTTCAAGTCGCATTGGCATCACTTCCGGCTGCCGAACGTCCAGCGCTGTGCCATATTGCCAATAGTGCGACGCTCTTTCACTTTCATCGCGCCGAAGATTTTTCGTTAGTGCGCTCAGGGATTATGCTCTATGGCGGCAATCCCGTCCCAGAAGTTTCCATTCCTCTGCAGCCAGTTATGACGTTAAAAACACGTGTGTTGCAGGTAAAAAGACTGGCAGTTGGCGAAGGGGTTTCCTACGGGCATAATTTTCGGGCGACACGTCCTATGCAGATAGCTGTGATTGCGGTCGGCTATGCTGATGGCTACCCGCGGTTGCTTTCAAATAAAGCGCGCGTCCTTATCGGAGGCCGTTTTGCGCCGGTGCTCGGGAATGTGTGTATGGATATGACGATGATAGACGTGACGGGTCGCCCAGTTAGCCGTGGCGATGAAGTGGTTCTCTTTGGTACACAAGGAGAGCAGGTGCTCCATGCGCAGGAGTTGGCAGATATCTGCGGCACGATAGATTATGAAATTTTTTGCGGCATTTCGCAGCGTGTAGAACGGGTGTATATCAATGGGTAAACTTCTCGAATCGTTGGGAACGCAAGGATATCGCACGGCGTATCTTTCCGGAGTAATCTTTTTTACTTTCTGGAACGCCATGCTGTGGTTGTTCCGTCCACCGTTCCGCTACCGGGAATTTATACGCCAGTTTGAGTTCATTGGTTTTGGCTCGCTGTTTGTGGTGATCCTGACGGGGACTTTCACCGGAATGGTGTTGGCACTTCAGCTCTATATTGGCTTTAGTAAATTTCATGCCGAATATCTGGTTGGGGCGGTCGCCGCTATTTCGATTACGCGTGAGTTAGGGCCAGTGTTGAGCGCTCTGATGATCACTGCCCGTGCTGGGAGTGCCATGGCCGCCGAGCTCGGGACGATGAAGGTAACGGAGCAAGTTGACGCGCTGGAGTCGATGGCGGTGGAGCCGATTCAGTACCTTGTGACGCCACGAATTGTTGCGGCATTTTTGATGTTTCCGTTGCTGACGATTGTGGCTGATTTCATGGGGATTCTTGGCAGTTATGTGGTCGGGGTGCATCTGCTCGGCATCAATCCCGTTGTGTATATGGATAAAATGGTGGCGCTCGTTGAGATAAGCGATATCACCAGCGGTCTGGTGAAAGCGGCGGTGTTTGGCGTCATTGTCAGTTCGGTAAGTTGCGGCATCGGGCTGCAAACTTCGCAAGGGGCAGTGGGTGTTGGGCGTTCGACGACGTCTGCGGTGGTGCTTTCGTCAACGCTGATTTTGGTGGCAGACTATCTACTCACGGCTCTGATGTTTTAGCAGCTTTTAGCGAGAGGGACACTTGATTCACATTCGCAATCTTCAGAAATCATTTGGCGAAAAACACGTGCTGCGGGGCATTAACCTTGATATTCCTGCCGGAAAAATCACGGTGGTGATCGGCGGTTCCGGCTCGGGGAAGTCGGTATTTCTCAAACATCTGCTTGGCTTAATTAAGCCTGATAGCGGGAGTATAACCGTCGATGGGATAGAGTTGACGGGATTGCGCGGTCGCGAATTGGTTGAGTTCCGCAAGCGTTTTGGGATGCTTTTTCAGGAAGCGGCACTTTTCGATTCCCTGAGCGTGGCCGAAAATATTGCCTTTCCGATGGTGGAACATACCCCATGGAATGTGGCCGAACGGAAGCGGCGTGTTCGTGAAAAACTTGATATGGTTGGGTTAGGAGAGATAGAACATCAATTTCCGGCGGAGCTTTCTGGGGGCATGCGCAAACGGGTCGGTTTAGCGCGAGCCATCGCAATTGACCCGAAGATTATCCTCTATGATGAACCAACGACTGGGCTTGATCCTATTATGAGCCATCAGGTGAATGCGCTGATCAGGGAGACCAATGATCGACTGGGCTTGACTTCGGTAGTGATCTCGCATGATATTCGCGGGGCACTACGAATTGCAGATCAATTGGTTATGTTGCATTTTGGAGCGATACTCCAGGCGGGAACGCCTGCGGAAATATTAGCATCGGAGAATGAAACGATTCAGGAGTTTCTGCGCTACGATGTAAGGGGGGATCATGAGGTTTAATGCCGAAGCCAAAGTGGGTGTGCTCATTATCGTGAGTTTTGCCTTCTTAGTGTATATGAGTGTGCAGCTTGGAACGTTACGGCTTGATGGCCGCAACTACTATCAAGTGCGGTTGCCATTTGAAAGTGTTGGCGGCTTAAATCGCGGTGCCAGTGTTAAAATGGCGGGGGTGAAAATCGGTTCTGTCGATGAGATTGCGCTGGAAGAAGGTCGTGTGCTCGTTACCGTCTCTATTCAGCGTGTCTATCGCGTCCCTGATGACGTACGTGCGGAAATTCGTACCGAAGGGGTGCTCGGTGAAAAATTCCTAGAGTTGGAGTATCGTCTTGATGGTGAACCTCTGGACGATGGTGCTACCGCTCGTGTGGTCAATCGTGCCACCAGTGACGATCTGATGGGCGCGTTTGGCAAAGTTGCCGATGATGTTTCCGATATCACCAGTAACCTCAAGCGTTCGTTAGGGAATCCGCAGACAAACGACAATATCAATGAACTGATTTATCAATTTAAAGAGTTAAGCACCAATCTGAACGCCTTGGTTGTTGCCAATCGGCAAAGTGTGGATGCGACGATGGAGAATCTCTCCGATATCACCAATGCGCTAAAACACATTATTGAGCGCAACGAGTCGCGTGTCGACCAAACGATGAGTAATTTGACGCAAATCACCGACGCGGTAAAAGGGATTACGTTGAGTAATGAAGAGAAGATCAATGCGCTGATTTCCAATCTCGAAATTTTTAGCAGTATACTGCGCGATCGTGGTGCCGGCGTCGTGAATGATCTGGAAGGGACGCTCCGCTCTGCTGATAGTGCCTTCAGTGGGCTTGATACGATTCTGATTGAGAATCGTGAAGATCTGCGCGAAGTAACGCGCAATGTGAATGCGTTGACCGCAAAATTGAATCGTGCGTCAGTCGATATTCAGGATATCACCGGGAAAATAAACCACGGCGATGGAACGCTTGGGAAGCTGGTGAACTCTGATGTGCTTCACGAAAGCTTAGTTGGTGCGGCAAAAGGGATTGAAAGCCTTACCGGAAAAATTGAGCAATTCAAAACAGATGTCACGTTACGCAGTGAATTCTTGACTGCCGTGAGCGAAACGCGAGGGACATTGTCCGTCCGCGTGACGCCGCCGCAGCGGAGTCGATTCTACGAAATTGGTTTTGTCAGTACCCCGTTTGGGCGCAACTCGCGCACGGAACGCCGGACGCTTACCTATGACCATCAGGCCGCTGGGCTGGTGAGTGATATCAGTACGATCGAAGATGAAAACAAATACTCGCTGGAATACAACGCCCTCTTTGGTTTTATTCCCTACGAAGATCTGGAACTGCGCGTTGGGCTGATGGAAACTTCTTTCGGCGTCGGTGCCAGCTATGTGTTGCCGTGGTTTGGCAAGAATATCCGCGTCGGGATGGAAGCATTTGACTTTAACCCGCAAAGCAATGATTCAAAAAATAATAACACGCATCTCAAGTTCACCACGGACTACCATATCTCAAATGCGTTCTACCTCACGGCGGGATTCGATGACCCGTTAAATCCAGCTCGCCGTAGTCCCTTTGCCGGAGTGGCGTTTACCTTTAGCGATGAAAACCTCAAATACCTAGCAGGGATGATCCCCATGGGGAATTGACGCTTGATCCAGTTTAGCAATGTCACCAAAAGTTTTGGCGAGCACTTTGCGCTCGATAACATCCGTTTGCGGGTCGGGCGTGGAGAGCTTTGTTTTCTCTGTGGCCCAAGCGGGTCGGGAAAAAGCACGATTATCAATATGATTCTGGGTACCGAAAAGCCAACTGAGGGGAATATTCTGGTGAATAACCGCAATGTGCCCCGTTTACAGGGGAATGCACTGGCGGAACATTTACGCCATATCGGAATGGTATTTCAGGATTACCGTTTGGTTGACCGCTTGAGTGCGTATGACAATATTGCTTTGGTGTTACGTATCTGTGGTATCTCGAATGTGAAGGAGATCGACCGCCGTATCCAAGCCGTGGCGCAATTGCTGGGGATACGTTCTTTGTTGGGTGCTAACGTGCATCGTCTCTCCGGTGGCGAAAAGCAGCGAGTCGCCATTGCGCGTGCGTTAGTGCATCACCCGCCACTGCTGATTGCGGATGAGCCAACCGGCAACCTTGATCCGCGTCAAACACAGGATATCTTCCGGATTTTCACAAAAATACAGGAAATGGGTACGACTGTTTTTGTCGCAACGCACGATCTGGATATGGTGCATCAGTCCGGGCGTGCCGCGTACGTCATTTCAGGGGGGGTAGTGCGCTATGTGGTTTCACCTTAAACGCGCTATCAGCAATATCTTTGCCACGCCGATCGTGACACTTGTGACGATTTTTACCCTCAGCAGTGCGATTGCGTCGTTGGTGATGTACCAAGCGGTAAACGATAACCTTGCTGGCTATATCGACTATCGGATTTCTCGCAGCGCGATTGCGGTGTATGTGAGTGGCGATGAAAATCGTGGGGTGCGTGAGTATGCTATGAAAGCCGGATTGCGCATTGCCGAGTTTACTCGGGCTGATGCGCTCGATATTTTTGCGGAGCGTTATCCCGACGAGGCGCAACTCCTGCGTGATATGGAAAACAATCCGTTACCCGCAACCTATCTGCTTCACTTGAACGAGCATTCGTTGTTACGTTATGAAGCGCATCTGGAAGCATTGCGTGCGTTGCCGGGCGTACTGTCGATTGAATTCCGATTGCAAGAAGTGGCCGGCCTGCAAGAAGCATTGGGCTGGGCCAGTCACGTTCGCTATGGTCTGGGAATTTTTGTTGTCTTTCTTTCGGCCGTCATGGTTTCGAATGCCATCCGTATTGCGTGGTACAAGTACCATCACGAAGTAGAAATTCTCCGCTTACTTGGAGCAAGTTCGCTCTTTCTGAAGGCCCCTTTTTTCATTGAAGCCTTTATTATTGGTGTTATTAGCGTGTTGGGCGGTGTTGCCTTAGCGTGGGTGTTGCTGGACGTGCTCGTAAGTCGACCAGCACTGCATGCGCTCCTTGATGGATACGAAGTGATATTCCCTGGGTTGACGCATGTCTTTTTTATCACATCGCTGGTGGCAATCCTCTCTATTCTTTCGAGCATGGGGACGCTCAGGAGTCGGCATTGAGGCGAAATCTCTGGTTTTTTGTTGCGCTCATACTGTGGTGCAGTTTCGCGTTGCTCCCTTCTCAAGCACAGACACTCGCCGCCGTTGATGACCGACTTGAATCGGTGTCGGGGCGATTGCACTCCATTTCGGCGGATATTGGTCGCATTGTTGCAACAATGGCACGGCTGGAAAAAACCACGCAAGCGCAGCAAACACAGCGCGAAGTGCTCCTTGAGGAGTTGAAGCAACAGCAAACGCAACTTCGCAATACGTCCAATCGTACCGAGGCTATTCAAGCGCGTTTAGCCGAAATTGAGGGTGAAATAATGGCGCGTCGTGTCGTGTTGGCACAGCAAGAACGTCGCATTGCCACGGTTGCTGATCGTCTCTACCGTGAAATACTCCTTCCTGCCGAACAAACACGCTACCTGCGCGATGCTCTTGGTTCGTTCTCGCTCTATCTGAGCGAAAACCGTGAAAATCTCCGCCAATTAGAGCAATTCGAAAAAGAGTACCGTGAGCGATTGTCTGACTATCACGGTTCATTAGATGAATCATTGCACATCGCGGAAGAAATTGCGCTGAAGCTCAAGGAGATTGAAGGGAAACTGCAGCAGTATCAGCGGACGCTCCGTGCCAGCGAAACCCAACTCAAAGCCCTATATGGAGAAAAGCAGAGTTTAGAAGAAGATATCGCGGTTTTATTCGAAACAAAGAAGCGCCTTTATCAGGATGTGCGTGACTTTTCCGGCTTTAAAGGGGTGCTTGAACCCCCTGCTACAGGAAAAGTGCAGATGGCTGCCGATGGAAAAGGGGTCTATTTCAGCCCGAGAAATGACGGTCGTGTCTATTGTATCTTCGATGGAGAAGTTGTATATAGAGGAGCTATTCCGAAATACGGCAGTGTCTTGATTGTCGATCATGGAGGAAGTTATTTCAGCGTGTACGGCGGCCTTGTCGATATTCTCGTCCAAGAGGGCGATAAGGTGTATGCCAACGAACTATTGGGTTCATCATTGCGGCTTTATTTTGAAATACGCCACCGCAAAGAGACACTTGACCCCCGCAAATGGATGAAATTGGAGGAACTGTGAAAAAAGTATGTATTGCTGTACTCAGTATGAGTGTGTTTGTCACGAGCGTTTGGTCAATGAGCAACGACGAGCTGCGCAAGCAGTTGAAGCTCTTTACGGAAGTGCTCTCGTATGTCAATGTCAATTATGTTGAAGCTCCCGAAGCACAGGAACTTATGCATGGTGCCATTAAAGGGATGCTTTCGGAACTGGATCCCCACTCTTCGTTTATGAAGCCCGAAACGTACAAGGAATTCCGCACCGAAACGAAAGGTGAATTTGGCGGGCTGGGTATACAAATCGCCATTAAAGATAAGGTGTTAACCGTTATAGCTCCGATCGAAGATACTCCAGCTGATCGCGTGGGTATTCTGGCTGGTGATAAAATAGTCCGCATTGATGGCGCTACCACCGAGGGGATGAGTGTCATGGATGCAGTGAAAATTCTCCGTGGCGCCCCGGGTTCAAAAGTGACCATTACGGTGTGGCGCGAAGGGTTCTCCAAAGTACGCGATTTTGAGATTATCCGCGATATCATCCGTGTTAAAAGTGTCAAAGCGACCCGCCATGGGAATCTTGGGCATGTCAAAGTGACGAATTTTAAAGAAAATACGACGCAGGAATTACTTGATGCCCTTGGCCAGATTGACGACCAGAAACTCGACGGTATCGTCCTTGACCTGCGCAATAATCCTGGTGGCCTTTTAAATCAGGCGAGTGATTTGGCAAGTATCTTTTTACCGGAAAATAAACTGGTAGTGTACACCGAAGGGCGTACTGCTGCCCGTTCCGACTTGTATTCACGCAAAATTATCGATAAGCCTCGCAGCTATCCGATGGTAGTGTTGGTCAACGGTGGGAGCGCATCGGCATCCGAAATCGTAGCCGGAGCATTTCAGGACCATAAACGCTCGCTCGTACTCGGCACCCAGACATTCGGGAAAGCCTCCGTGCAAACCGTTATCCCCCTTTCAGACGGAAGCGGAATCCGCTTAACGACGGCGCGCTACTACACCCCATTCGGGCGGAGTATTCAGGGGGTTGGCATTACACCCGACATTATTGTCAAGCAGGGAAAAATTGTCAGTAGTGACGAAGCGATGGATTCGGTGAAGGAAGCTGATTTGCCCGGCCATCTAATTGGCGAAGCCGAAAACGGACAAGGCATAGAAGGTTCTGATACTGGCGAAGCGTACTCTAACGACCTGCAACTGCAACGGGCTTTCGATATTCTGAAAGCGATACAGTTGCTTAAAGGGAATCAGGCTCTTTCCGCAGTCGTGCGCTAAGGCACCCTGCACCGTATGCGTTATCTGATCACCTCGTACTCTGGCCGCTGGGCAATAAGTTTCCTGTTACTGATTGCCCTTGTTGGTTGGATGATGAACATCCACGCGTATGCGTCAGGTCGCGATGTGCGCAACCTGACGTTGGCCAGTATCGCGGTGGAAAATGAATTGCGCCGTGTCTTGCTTGATTTTGACATTACAGCCGATGCGGTTTTGGTAGATGAACTGCAACTCGCCTTCCGCGATGGTGTACAGTGGAACTATTATTACAAGGAAATTACCTTATCAGGGACGATAGATTTCCTCCATTTTGAACGGGAACTCTTGCAGCAACTCGCCCCGTGGAAGATTACCCCGCACTCGCGTGAGTCAGGTAAAAAAGGCGACGAATTTTACTATAAAGTTCGCTTGGCATTCCCGAGCGATATTATCAGTCATAGCCTGTTGTTTTACTATACCGCCAGTACGCCACCACCATCCTTCCCCGAAGGGGTCGCGGCGGCTAAATTACCCGAAGTTCCCATACTGCACGATCAAGTGCAGAGCGCGGACGGGCGTCCACCAATCACGATTGTGCTCGACGATGCGGGGTACAACTTCTCGTTAGCGCGCGCTTTTGTCGACTACGATGTACGGCTAGCGCTTTCTATTCTCCCGAAACGTCCATACTCTCGCGAAATTGCGCGTTATGTGAACCGTAGGGGTGGCGAATACCTGCTGCATCTGCCGATGGAGCCCCTTGATCCCGAACATGAGCCGGGTTGGGGGAATTTACGTGTTTCGATGACCCCCGAAGAGGTGCGGAAAACGGCGCAGGCGTCGTTACTGGCGCTACCGGGATCGGTAGGGGTGAATAACCATATGGGATCGCGCTTTACGCAAGAAAAGGAACTCATGGAAGTTGTATTGCAGGTTATGGCAGACAATAACCAGTTTTTTCTGGATAGCTATACCTCGAACCGTTCGCAAGTCGCAGCGGCCACACAGGCGGTTCCGATCCTGTTTGGCGTCCGCGATATTTTTCTGGATAACGAAGATGATGTTGCTGCCATTGTCACGCAGCTTGAACGGCTGGTGGATCGAGCGCACCAGAAAGGTTCCGGTATTGGTATCGGCCATGTGCGTAGCAATACCTTGACCGCCATAAAACTCTTTTTCGCTTCACCGCGGGGGCAGCAAGTTGAGTTGATCACTCCACGTGAGTTGATTACCCGTTTTCCGGGAACGCTGTTGCCTGAAAAAACGCATACATCTAGCGCGGGTGAGTGATGGGAAAGCTGTATCTGAAGTTGGTATTTCTGCTTTTTCCCTTGTTTTATGTCTCCTATCTGCTCTATGGAGCGCTGACTATACCTCACGAAGATATCCGCATTTTGCGGCAAAGCTCATCGCTTGCATTGGCGATACCTGAGCGTAAGCCAGAACAGGCCGTCATACCGCCTTTGCTCGTAGCGCCGTCTCCTCCACCTCCCGTTGCGGTACTTGATGAACCGCCTAAAAGTCAGATATTGCCAACTCCCCGTGCGTTAGCTCCGAGTATGCGCCGGATACCTCCATTCACCGCCAAGTCTGTCCCTATCACCTACGCGGAAGAACGGCATATTCGCGCTGCTATCGTTGTCGATGCTGATAGCCGGACTATCTTGTATGCCAAAAATCATCGTCAGGAATTGCCAATTGCCTCTATTACCAAGGCGTTTCTGATGGATGAAGTGTATGATCAGATGAAGCGTGGCAGTTTCCGCATGGATACGGTGGTGACAACCTCTCGGCGTGCATCGTTGACCGGAGGGTCAAAAATGTATCTCCGTGAAAATGACCCCGTCATGATTAGTGATTTGATTAAAGGGGCGTTGATTCATTCGGCGAATGACGCAGCACACCAACTTGGCGAGCATATTGGCAGTGGCGATATTCGCCGTGCGTTGTCGCTCTTGAATAATAAAGCACACTCGCTTGGGCTGGAAAAAACCCGTTTATATAACGTAACGGGCTTGCCAGATGGAAATCGCGATAATATCTCTACGGCTTACGAAGTTGCCCAAATGGCGTACAAGATATTAGTAGAGCACGGCGAAATGGTCGGCGTGGCCAATACGCAGCTTGATTATTATATCCGTCCTACGGGGGATGAATTTATGATGGTCAATCGCAATCGCCCACTGGTACGGGTTGATTATATTGACGGACTGAAAACAGGGTTCACCAATCGCGCCGGATGGTGTTTGGTTGCGACGTCGCATAAAAATGGTCGTCGTTTGATTACCGTGATTCTCAACGCTACGGATCGCAATACGCGCGACCGCGCGGCGCGTAAGCTGATCGATCACTATTCGCGAAGCTAGGGAGGACGCATGGCTGGCACAAAACTCTTTTCCCGCACGCTCCCTTTTCTGCGCAATCTTGTGTTGTTTCTTGCGGCACTGCTGGTTGTCTATATCCCTGCGGTCAAACTGTTTGCCGAACATGGTGCTGAGTTTCTCCTGGCGGGGTGGGGGATTGGATGGAGTCGAGTGGTGTGGATTCCACTTGCCACATTGCCGTTGGCCTTTGGGTTCACCTATCTGACGCGAAGTTTGACACGTGGACAGGCCGTGGTGCTTTCATTTGTAGTGCTTGTCAATTTTTTTCTGGCAAAACCGGGTCATTCCGTGTCGCTCTGGCTTGTTTCGTTAGCGGTGCAGAGTGCCTTTCTGCTCCGCGCATGGAAGACCCCAGCCGCGTATATTCAAGAACTCTACCTGCTGGGATTCACGCCGCAACAGCAGTTTCGGCTCCATTTTCTGCCCAACGCCTTGCGTGTGCTTCCCCATGCGTATGGGCTTGGGATGATATTTGTGTTGTACCCCGAAGGGCGTTGGCACGACGCTCCGTGGCCGTTGGGTGTTCGTCTGTTGTATGCCCTTTTGCTGGGATACGCGCTTTGGCAATTGCACCGCACACAAGGGATATGGCGGCGTGATCCTTTTGAAAGTCAGTTGATGCGCCATGCGCTCCTTGGAGGTTTAGCGGCGGCTACCCTGACTATTTTTCTGGCTCCGCTGGCATTTGCTGATGGAATCGTGATTCCTCCGCAGTGGTGGTGGGGATTCGTGCCAACCGGCGCTGGGATTATCGTACTGTTTCTGCTCGGACTCGTCATGGACGGGATCAATGTATGGCAACGTTCGCTGGCGGTCTGCTGTGCCTTGGTGGCCGGTTGGGGCGACTTTTCCCTCTATTATCCCTTGGCGACACTGGAACCGTTGGTGTGGCGTTCGCTGAGCGTAGCATTCTGCGTTGCGCTACTGGCAGGTGCGTTTTGTACGGAACGGTGGCACCGCGCAGGTGGCGTGGCCGCATTGTTTGGTGCCGTGTCGTTCAGCTTTACTGGCTGGTGGGGTGGTATGCTGCTGGCGATTTGCCTTTGCGCAGTGGCCGCATGGTGTTTTCCAAAATCAACACCGTTGGGGGTGTAATACATGATTCGCTTACGAAAATTTGTCGTCGATGGAGCCAAAGAGCAGATCGATTATACGTTCCGTAAAAGTTATTTCTACACGTTATTGGGGGATCGCGATTCTGGCCGCAACGAAATCTATCGCGCGATGACAGGGATTGACGCCGTTGGCGGGGAAAATAGTTGTTGATGGGAAAGATGTCACCGAATTGCATCCGTCACGTCGTGGCCTAGTAACAATCACGTCGCACCCCACATTTGATATGGAAAAGTCGGTGCTCGACAATGTCATGGTCTATCGCTCGGAGGATCGCACCTTATTGAATGAGGCCATGAGCATTATGGGCTTAGGCGCGTATCAGCATCGGAAATGCCAAGATCTTGATGCCGGATTGCAGCAACGGGTCAGTATGGCACGAGCGTTAACTCGCAAACCGCAAGTGTTGATTTTGAACGATCCCGTCGATCGCCTTGGTTTTGAAGAGGGACTGTATTGCCTGCAAGTGCTCAAGCAATCGCTGGGAACGTTAGGGACGACCATTTTACACTTTACCAGTTCGCGTCAGGCAGCACTGGAGCTGAGTGATGAGATTTTGATCGTGCGTGAAGCCTATATCGTGGAGACAGGAACACCGGAAAAACTCTACTATGAACCGGAAACCGTGCATGGCGCATCGGCTGTTGGCGAAGTGAATTTTGTCAGCGGAGTTGGGCTCATGGAGAACCATATTCAATGTAACTACGGCATGCCGATCCGTATGCCGGAGTCGGTCATTGTACGAGAAAATGCCCCCTGCATGTTGATGTTTCGACCGGAAGCGGTACAGGTAAGCGATCGCAGTGAGCGTGGCTGTTTGAACATTCTGGTGCATTGCGTGGAAAATACCTTCCGTGGGAGCGGCTATTATACGACGTTCCAAAGTGAATTTGAAAAATTTACCGTGTACCTGTATCGGCCATTGCCACGCGACAAAGAGTGTGTGTTGAATGTGCCGTATAGTGAAATTCATATGCTACAACGGGAAAACTAAAGGAGTATCGTCGTTATGGCTTTCAAATCTCCTGCTGCGATTGTCCTGTCGCTCGACGCCGCCATTCCACCTCGCGCCTCTTTCAGTACCTCACGCCTCCTTGTATTAAGCTTCCTTGCGGGAGCCTACATTGCCCTTGGCAGCTTGCTGGCACTGATGGTAGGTGGCGGTCTGCCAGGATGGCAGGAAACGTTACCGGGACTGCAAAAATTCCTGTTTGGTGCCGTATTCCCTGTCGGGCTCATGGCAGTGGTAATGTGTGGTGCTGAACTCGTAACGGGCAATATGGCACTCTGGATATCGCCGTTGCTCCGCAAGAAGGTATCATGGTGGAGTCTGGGACGAAATTGGGGCATTGTATTTGTGGGTAATCTGATTGGATCGATATTTGTCGCGTGGTTTTTGGCGATTGAAACTGGGTTGATTACCGTTGCGCCATGGGCTGACGCGATTCAAGCTATTGCCCTTGCCAAAGGGAATGCCCCTTTCTGGGAGTTGTTTTGGAAAGGCGTTGGTTGTAACTGGCTTGTGTGTCTTGCTGTCTGGATGGCGCTTGCCGCCGAAGATGTGACGAGCAAGATGATAGCGGTGTGGTTTCCGATAATGGCATTTGTGGCGATAGGATTTGAACACTGTGTGGCCAATATGTTTTTTATTCCCGCCGGAATTTTTGCAGGTGCTCCACTCGAATGGAGCGGTTTTTGGATCACAAATCTTGTTCCAGTGACGCTAGGGAATTTGGTGGGTGGAGCATTATTCGTCGGCGGGCTGTATGGATGGCTGTACGGCAAAGAGTAAGCTTGACATTTTTGCTGTCGCCCTTAGGATGGTTTGCTGTTTTGACGTTGTTTTCTGGAGTGCAGAATGAAACTGCTTAAAGCGATGAAAGAAGATATCAATTCGGTTTTCAGCCGCGATCCTGCGGCGCGAAATGTGCTCGAAGTTATTTTATGTTATCCCGGGCTGCACGCGATTTGGATTCATCGAGTGGCACACTGGCTTTGGCGAAATCACTGGTACTTGTTGGCGCGGCTTATATCGCACTTTGGTCGTTTTTTGACGGGGATAGAAATTCACCCTGGCGCAAAAATTGGTCGCCGCTTTTTTATCGATCACGGTATGGGTGTGGTGATTGGTGAAACGGCAGAAATTGGCGATGATGTGACCCTGTATCATCAGGTGACACTTGGTGGCACTTCATGGGAAAAGACCAAGCGTCACCCAACGCTCGGTAATGGCGTCGTGGTTGGCTCTGGTGCAAAAATTCTCGGCCCGTTCACGGTTGGTGATGGCGCAAAAGTCGGATCGAATAGTGTTGTGGTAAAGGAAGTTCCTCCCAATTCAACGGTGGTAGGGATTCCCGGGAAAGTAGTGACGTTGGTTCCTAAGCCGGTGCCATCGGAAGCTCCCGTCAACCTCCCTTTTGGCGACGAGTCGTCGTTTGCCCGTCAAGTACGAGCCAATCTGGAGCATGGCGATATGCCTGATCCGGTGGCCAATGCCTTTCATTGTATGATTGATCGGATTATGGAATTGGAAAAAGAGGTGCGCGACTTGCGTTGCGTTGCGGTTCGCAAACAAGGCGAAGCGGAAAAAAAATTATCACCCGAACAGGGGAATGATAAAGAGGTGGCTGAATGAAGGTTCTTGTGATAGGTGGCGGTGGCCGTGAACATGCGTTGGTCTGGAAGATTGCCCAGTCGCCAAAGGTAACAGCGCTCTATTGTGCGCCGGGCAACCCTGGCATTGAAGGGCTTGCTGAATGTGTGAATATTGCGGTTGATGATTTGCCAGCGTTGTTGGCATTTGCCCAGAAGCAGGCGATTGATTTGACGGTTGTTGGCCCGGAATTGCCGCTGACGCTTGGTGTGGTGGATCTGTTTCAGGCACATGGCCTGAAGGTGTTCGGCCCTGCGCAGGGAGCCGCAGAGCTAGAAGGTTCAAAAGCCTACTGCAAGATGATTATGGAAAAGTACTCCGTGCCGACAGCTGCGCATCGCACGTTTACCGATGCGGCGAGTGCTATTGCCTATATTGAAGCGCAGGGTGCTCCAATTGTCGTCAAAGCAAGTGGCCTTGCGGCTGGCAAAGGAGTGACTGTTGCGCAGACAAAGGAAGAGGCGATTGCTGCCGTGCGTGACATCATGGAAAACCGTATCTTCGGCACCAGTGGTGATGAGGTGGTCATCGAGGATTTTCTGAAAGGTGAAGAGGCGAGTCTGCTGGCGTTTTGCGATGGCAAGCGCGCGGTGCCGATGGTGTCGTCGCAGGATCATAAGCAGGTTTTTGATGGTGACCGTGGGCCGAACACCGGCGGCATGGGGGCGTATTCACCGGCTCCGGTATTGACAGACGCATTGACGCACGAGGCGCAGCGACTGGTGCTCGACCCGATGGTTCGCGGGATGGCGGCTGAAGGACGACCATTCGTTGGGATTCTTTATGGTGGTTTGATGATTGACAATGGTCAGATCAAAGTGCTGGAATTTAATGTTCGCTTTGGTGATCCGGAGGCGCAACCCGTTTTGATGCGCCTGAAAAGCGATTTGGTTGATATTATGCTGGCGTGTATTGAGGGTCGTCTCGATGAGATCACTATCGAATGGCACGAGGCTCCGGCCGTGTGTGTTGTTCTGGCGAGCGGCGGATATCCCGGCGACTATACCAAAGGATTTCCGATTCACGGGCTTGATCGCGTGAGTGACCCTGATGCCTTTGTATTCCACGCTGGTACAGCAAAACGCGATGGCGCTATTGTCAATACTGGCGGGCGTGTACTTGGTGTGACGGCGCGTGGTGCTTCGTTGCAAGAGGCCATTGATCGTGCGTACCAGAATGTCGATTTGATATCGTGGGAGGGGGCGTTCTGCCGCCGTGATATCGGGGCCAAAGGGTTGAAAAAACGGTGATTCAGTATGAAGAGCCTCTAGATTTATTCACCTCTGACACGATTTATTCTTCGAAAATACATGTTCGGCAACATCGGGATGGCTACCGTTTTGGTATCGATCCCATTTTGCTGGGGCACTTTACACCGCTGGCCTCTGGTAAGCGGGTGCTTGATATCGGTACGGGGGCAGGGGTAATTCCCTTGCTGCTGAGCTATTTGTATGCGCCACTAGAGCTGTGTGCTGTCGAATTACAGCCGTCTTTGGCTGCGTTGGCACGACAAAACTTTCAATTGAATGGTCTTTCGGTAGACCTTTTTGAGGGAAATTTTCTTGATTATAGCGCGCCACCATTCGATGCCATTTTCAGCAATCCTCCCTATCGTCGTCACAATGCTGGACTGCACGCTGATGGAGAAAGGAAACATGCACGCCATGAAAGTGTGATGACGCTGGAGCAGATGATTCGTCATGCGTCGTCAATGCTCGTTTCTGGTGGGACGTTATCATTGGTGTTAATCCCAGAGCGTTTTGCGGAAACAACGGTATTGCTGCGGCGGGCGAATATTGAGCCGAAGCGGGTACGTTTTGTTCATTCCACGCTGCAGGCGGAAAGTCGAATCTTTCTCCTTGAAGGAAAAAAAAGCGGCAAGCCTAGCATGAAGGTAGAGCCGCCATTGATTGTCTACGATGACCCGCACGCTCATGTGTATACGCCTGAGTGCCGAGCATTACTATGGGAAGGGGGTAACCCCCCTTCCCATACACCCCACGCCGCCTATTGACCTAGATTTTGTTGATTCTTCGTTGGAGGAGGAGAGATTCCAAAAAGACGCCCGACCCCCAAAGGGGTCGGGCAACGGTCAATAGGAGGTTATGCTCGGCGAGCAGGGGAGGGATATCCTGCACGCCTTTGGGGGTTACTCCCTTGGGGCAGGGAGAGAAAAGATGACCTCTTTTCTGAAATTTTTATAACTCAACTAGCCACAAAATGCACCATATTTTTTTGCAAAAAGCGAATTATTTTCTCTGAGTGTGGCCCGGTGCCGAATGGATGCGGTGTGACGGCTGACAATAATGCAATGCGATCTAATTTATTTGCACCAATGCATCGTTAAAGCAAGATGTTCATGTGACGATAATTAGTCTTCGATTTTGCTTGCATTGAGAAAATAGAGACACTAAATTACCGCTTCGTTCGGGGAATCATGATGGTTCCTTATATTTTTTTCGGAAATGGATGCCTATGACAACTCTTCCTCTTATCCCGTTGCTCCCATTGCTGGGGGCGATTATTCCGGCGTTTTTCCAAAACCGGAATGCAAATGCGCTAAGTGCAGGCGCGATTGCCGCTACATCGTTATTGCTTTTGTTGGGACAGGCGCCAGTGGTCTTTCAAGGTGCCATGCCGATTGCGAGTTGGAGCTGGATTCCAGCGATTGGCCTGAACTTTGCCTTTCGCGTCAGCGGATTTGGTTTCATGTTTGCCTTTTTGATCCTCTTTATTGGTTTACTGATTGTGCTCTATGCGCGCTACTATTTGAGCGCCAGTGATCCGATGGGTCGCTTCTACTGTTATCTACTCTTTTTTATGGGTTCGATGCTTGGGATTGTTCTGTCCGAGAATCTTCTTTTGCTGATGATGTTCTGGGAATTAACGAGTATTAGTTCTTTTCTATTGATTGGATTTTGGAGCTACCGCACGGATGCTCGCGAAGGGGCGCGTATGGCGCTCGTAATTACTGGTGGCGGTGGGCTTGCGATGTTGGCTGGGTTTTTGGTGCTGGGTAATATCGTAGGGAGTTTCGAACTCAGCGATATTTTGGCATCAAAAGAGTTGATTCAGTCACACCCACATTACTTAATGATGTTGATATTGGTGCTTCTCGGGGCGTTTACCAAATCAGCACAGTTCCCCTTCCAGTTCTGGTTACCGCACGCGATGGCCGCACCGACTCCAGTCAGTGCTTATCTTCATTCCGCAACGATGGTAAAAGCTGGCGTCTTTTTGCTGGCCTTACTGTTCCCTGTACTCGCGGGAACACCGGAATGGTTCTTTATTGTGACCCCAGTCGGCTTGATTACCCTGATGTTCGCTGCGCATATGGCGCTCTTTAAGGATGACCTTAAAGGGTTATTGGCTTACTCGACGGTGAGTCACTTAGGGCTTATCACGCTTCTCTTCGGCCTTGGAAGTCCACTAGCCGCATTCACGGCTGTTTTTCATATTTTGAATCACGCGAGCTTCAAAGCAGGTCTTTTCATGCTGGCGGGGATTATTGATCACGAAACAGGCACGCGCGATATGAAAAAGCTGGCAGGTCTTTGGAAGTACATGCCGCTAACCGGAACGCTCACTATGATTGGGTGTGCGTCGATGGCGGGCGTGCCGCTCTTTAACGGATTTTTGAGTAAAGAGATGTTCCTTGCTGAAACATTGATGCCGAACTTCTTTGGTTCACTGAGTTGGATTGTGCCACTCGGGGCAACATTGGCAGCCGTTTTTGCGGTTGCCTACTCGATTCGCATGGTGCACGACGTGTTCTTTAACGGTGTGGCGCATGATTTGCCCAAGAAACCACATGAGCCGCCCCATGGTATGCGTTTGCCTGCTGAAATATTGATGGTAGTATGTATTGCCGTTGGTATTTTCCCTGCCGCGTTAGCTGGGCCGATGGTGAATGTTGCTGCTGGCAGTATTCTTGGTGCTGACCTACCCGACTATCATATTGCAATCTGGCACGGCCTGAATATGGCACTATTGCTGAGTGTTGTCGCTCTTGTTGGCGGTGCGCTCCTGTACTGGCAAAAAGCCAAGGCGTTCGACGCACATGCGTGGTTCATTACCCGTTGTGATGGAAAAAATAACTTTGAAGTAATTATTGCAAACATAATTCGTGCCGCTCGGGCGGTGACGGCAACGCTTGAAAATGGTTCGCTGCAACGCTATTTGGCACTTTTTGTCGGCGCAGCGATTGTGCTTGGATTTAGCCCTTTCCTTGGCGATTCGGCGCCATTCCTTGGCGATGTACCTATGACGTCTGTCGATCTAGCCACGCTGGTGATGGCTGCTATTCTTGCTATCTGCGCGGTTGCGACGGTGGTATTTCACCGCCAGCGCATTGTTGCTCTGATTATGCTCAGCGCCGTCGGCTTGATCGTTTCGCTTGCCTTTGTCCGTTTTTCGGCACCAGACCTAGCATTGACGCAGCTTTCAGTCGAAGTGGTTTCGATTATCCTTCTGTTGAAGGCGCTGCATTATTTGCCGCGCACAACGCCGGTTGAGTCATCTTCGACTCGTCGTTGGCGTGATATTGTGCTTTCACTCGTCGCTGGTGGTGGGATTACAGCGCTCATGATGGCGTTCTTGACCCGTCCGTACGATACTATTGCTGGATTCTTCTTGGAAAACAGCGTGCCGGGTGGTGGCGGAACAAACGTGGTCAACGTTATTCTGGTCGACTTCCGGGGATTTGATACGATGGGCGAAATCACGGTGCTGGCGATGGCGGCGCTCGGTATTTACGCGTTACTCCATGGAATGCGCATCTCCGGCCCAGAGCAGGATGATGCTGGCAGAGAGTGGAGTAAGGATCGCTTCCCGATGATTCTCGCTACACTGACTCGACCGATTTTGCCGCTCGCGCTGCTGTTTTCCGTCTATATCTTCCTGCGCGGCCATAACGAGCCTGGCGGAGGGTTTATTGCGGGACTGATTACCGCGTGTGTGTTGATTCTGCAATATATCGCCAGCGGTTCTGATTGGACTCGCGCCCGTTTGAAATTTGATAATCACGTGATCATGGCGTGGGGATTGATGATTGCGGCGTTCACGGGGCTGGCGAGTTGGATTTTTGGACACCCATTCCTGACCAGTACCTTCACGTACTTAACTTGGCCCATTGTGGGCAAGTTTGAGGTGGCCAGTGCCATTGCCTTCGACCTTGGGGTGTATTTAACCGTTATCGGGTGTATTATGGTGGTGCTGGTGAAGTTGGGAGCGATCGGTCGCGCGAATCCCGCTGGAATGGAAGGGGGGCGTTAATGGAATTGTTAGTCTCGCTTTGTATAGGCCTGTTGGTGGCATGCGGTGTCTATTTGATGCTCCGTGCGCGCACGTATCCGGTCATCGTGGGTCTTTCGCTACTCGGGTATGCCGTGAACTTATTCCTGTTTCTGACGGGGCGTCTTGCGACAAATCTTCCGGCAGTCATTCAAAAGGGTCAAGTTGCGGAATATACCGACCCGTTGCCGCAAGCGTTAGTGTTAACGGCCATTGTTATTGGCTTTGGGATGGTGGCGTACGTCGTGACCCTTGCAATCAAGGCACAAGCGGAAACAGGGAATGATCACGTTGATGGTAAGGAGAACACGTTATGATAAACCATTTGATAATTTTACCGCTCGTTTTGCCGCTCTTGCTGGGCGCGGTCATGACGATTTGCGCCAAGCAATCAATACAGTGGCATCGTTCGCTCGGGTTGCTCGGAACGGCGGCGTTGGTGGTCATTACGTTGGCACTCTTTGTACAAGCAATTTCTGGGCCGATTCAGGTGTATGTATTGGGGAACTGGCTTCCGCCATTCGGTATTGTCCTTGTGTTGGATCGCTTAAGCGCTTTAATGATTTTGATGACGTCGATTCTGGCATTCGTTGCCTTACTGTATGCGACACGCGGTGGAGATACGTTAGGAGTTAACTTTCATGCTCTCTTTCAGTTTCAACTTCTTGGAATTGGCGGAGCGTTTCTGACAGGGGATATTTTCAACCTCTTTGTTTTCTTTGAAATTATGTTGCTGGCGTCGTACGCGTTGCTCCTCCACGGCGGTGGCAAAAAACGTACCTCGGCGGGATTACATTACGTAGTGCTCAATCTCTTAGGGTCAAGTCTATTTCTGATTGGCGTCGGGGTGCTGTATAGTGTGCTTGGCAGCTTGAATATGGCTGACCTTGCGCTTCGCATCGGTATGGCGAGCGAAGAAAACCGTGCGCTCTTGATGGCCAGCGCTTTGATTCTCTTTACGGTGTTTGCTTTGAAGGCGGCGCTCTTGCCACTTTATTTCTGGCTTCCGAGTGCCTATGGTACGACAAGCGCACCGGTTGCGGCACTCTTTGCGATTATGACCAAAGTTGGGATTTACGTTATTCTGCGCGTCTACACCCTTATCTTCGGAGAACATGCCGGTGTCGTCGCTGGCGTTATCGACCCTTGGTTGATTCCGGTGGCACTCATCACCTTGATTCTGGGGGCTATTGGCGCACTTGCCAGTCGCGATTTGCGGACGACTATTGCGTACCTTGTAGTGGTGTCGGTAGGAACGCTCTTGGCGGTAATAGGTACGTTTGATCAGGCTGCTATCGCCGCTGCGATCGTATATCTGCCGCATACCACCTTTGTCACCGCAGGGATGTTCTTGATTGCCGATATGATTCAACAGCAGCGTTTAACCGAGCGAAGCGGGTTACGCCCTGACTTGCCAGTAGCGCAACCCCGTTTACTCGGTTTGTTGTTCTTTGCGGGCGCCGTTGCAATCGCAGGGCTGCCACCATTGAGCGGGTTTGTGGCGAAAGCGATGATGTTGATTGCGGTTCAATCGCATCTGGCCGCTCCGTGGATTTGGGCGATTATTTTGGTGGCAGGCTTGTTCGGACTGATTGCTATCGGGCGTGCGGGAAGTGTCATTTTCTGGAAAATACTCCCCTTCGACGAGGGTGGCAAAGACGGCTATACCAAAGTCCCATACGCCGATGCGCCGCGTTTTAGTGCAGGGTATGCCGCTCCCGCTCTAGTATTAATTATTATCAGTCCTCTGTTGGTGATTTTTGCAGGAGCGCTGAGTGAGTTTGCTACGGTTACGGCGGCGCAGATTATGAACCCACTAGAGTATATCCGTGCGGTGCTTGGAAATGACGCTAACTTTGCTGTTGCGACTCTTGGAGGTGCATCATGAAAAACCGTCTGTTACCCCACCCATCGCTGACCATTGCGCTTACACTTTTATGGTTGCTCCTCGTAAACTCGCTCGATATGGGAAATATTGTTTTGGGGATTATCCTTGGTCTTGTGATCCCGTGGTTTACCGATCGCTTCTGGCGAGAGCGCCCGAAAATTGTGAATTACCCGCTCCTGTTCCGATTTTTCTTGGGAACATTCTTGTACGATGTGATTGTGTCGAATTTTACCGTGGTACGGCTTATTTTGAAGCCGGATATTTCTACGCTTCAACCCGGATTTATCGAAATTCCGCTGGATACGTCTGACTCTCTGGTCATATCAATTCTGGCGAGTGTTATATCGTTGACGCCCGGGACGGTCTCTTCTGACGTGAGCGAAGATCGCACCATGCTGCTCGTGCATAACCTGCATGTGCCTGATAAACAAGCGGCTATTGATGGGATTAAGAGTCGCTACGAAGCAACGTTGAAGGAGATATTCGGATGCTAGCGTATTCAATCATTATCGCGCAGGTGCTTTTGACGGTTGCACAGTTGTTAAACTTGTATCGCTTGATTAAAGGGCCAGGGATGACAGACCGGATTTTAGCGCTCGATACTATGTACATCAATGCAATTGCGATGCTTTTACTGTTTGGGATCACCTTTAACTCTGCCGCATATTTTGAAGCTGGTTTGATTATAGCGGTGATGGGTTTTATTAGTACCGTTGCCGCGGGTCGATACCTGCTACGCGGTCGGATCGTGGAATAAAGGGGTGGGTATGTTTGGAGAAATACTACTGTCAGCGCTGATAATCTTTGGCGCCTTTTTCGCCTTAGCGGGATCGATTGGCCTGTACCGTTTGCGGGATTTTTTCACGCGTCTGCATGGACCAACGAAGGCGACGACCCTTGGTGTCGGGAGTATTGCGCTCGCGTCAGCGCTTTATTTCAGCTGGTATGGTTCCGGGGTGAGTGTGCACGAAGTGCTGATCATCCTGTTCTTATTCATTACTGCGCCGATCAGTGCACATATTCTTGCAAAAGCTTCACTGCATCGCAAAGAGGCTGATCCGAAGAGTTGATGACGAAAGGCAAAAGCGGTAGTTGGCCTTGGCTGACTACCGCTTTTTTTATGCAGAAAACATGGGTTGCTTACTCCCATCCATTTTGCCCAAGGAAACGGACTTCACGGCTGAGGGGAATCTGGAATCGTTCGTTGACGGCTGCTGCCATGACTTCCGAAAGTTCACGATACTCATCGGGATTGGCGTGATGGGGGGCGCTATTCACAATGAAATTGGCGTGCACTTCGCTGACCTTCATGGCACCGATGCTCTTTCCTTTCAACCCACATTCATCAAGTAGTTTCGCACTGCTGTAGGTTTCGCCATTTTTGAAGTTTGAGCCCAGTGTTGGTTCGGTATAGGGCTGTGTGGCTTTCTTGAGGCTCAGTTTTTCCTGATAGATCGCCATGTCGTCGCGCTGTAGGGTAATATCAAAAGCGGCGCGTACCACGGGATGTGCCAGCGAACTTTGGCGATAGGCAAAAGTAAGTGCGGCTTTCTCGCGACGAACGAGTGTGCCATGCTCAAGGCACTCGACCCAAAGTAAACGGTCGGAAATCGTTGTGCCAAAACAGCCCGCATTCATCATCAGCGCGCCACCAACCGTGCCGGGAATGCCGGCGAGTGCGGCGAATCCGCCATAGCCCCGCTTCGTCAGCGCGCTCGCCAAGGGCGGTAGCGCCACTCCAGCGTCAACAAGGGCTATCGTGCCGTTCTCTTCCCAGTGGCGCAACTCTCGGGTGACGATCAGTGCGTGTGTGCCGCTCGCAAGGAGGAGCGTATTTGATCCGCCACCCAGAATCGGCACATCGGGATGGGCGGTGACGACTTCGCCAAACTCCTCGGGCGATTCTGGCAGATACAGGATGCCGACCACGCCACCAGCTTTCAGGGTGGTGTAATGGGAAAAAGGGACATCGTAGAGTGTTTTCATGGTGTGACTGGTGGCACCAATGCACTGCACACTTGGTTGATGTTGCCTGCGCCCAGCGTAATCATAATCCCATCCTCGCCATGCTGCTCCCGCAAATAGTCTGCAATTTCGTCGATACTCGGAATGTGGCGTACGGATTTATGGCCGCGGGCTTGAATATCGAGGGCAATCTGATGCGAGTTTAGTCCGGCAATCGGTGCTTCGCCAGCAGGATAAATGTCGGCGACGATTACTTCATCTGCATGGTAGAACGATTTGGTGAATTCTTCGTAGAGCGACTGTACGCGGCTGTAGCGGTGCGGTTGGAAAATAGCGATCACTTTTCCGGTGTAGCTATCGCGCGCGGCTTGCAAGACGGCGGTAATTTCGGTTGGGTGGTGTCCATAATCATCGACCACGGCAAAACCGTTGCGGTGCCCAACAATTTCAAAGCGGCGATGGACGCCGCCAAAGTTGGCGATGGAACGGGCGATGGCCTCGGGTGCCATACCGCATTCGATCGCAATACCAATGACCGGCAGCGAATTGAGCACGTTATGCATGCCGGGCAGGGCTTGCGTAAAGCGACCGATCTCTTCGCCTTTATAGTTAACGCTGTAGTGGTACTTTCCGTCGATGCGTTCGATTTTAACGGCCTGAATATCGGCATTGGCATTCAGACCATAGGTCATAAAAGGTTTTTCAATGAGTGGCAGTAAGCCCTGAATATGTTCGTCGTCGAGACAGACGAAACTCATGCCAAAGAAAGGGGTTTTGTTGATAAATTGCAGAAAGGCTTGCTTGATATTTTCCAGCGTGCCGTAGTGGTCAAGGTGTTCGTTGTCGATATTGGTGACCACCGAAATCGTTGGCGAGAGGTGGAGGAAAGAGCCGTCTGATTCGTCTGCTTCCGCAACAATCAGCTTCCCTTGGCCAAGTTTAGCATTGCTTTTAATCATATTGAGGCGACCGCCGATAACTACGGTCGGGTCAAGGTTGGCGTCGGTCAGGACGGTCGCCGCGAGGCTGGTCGTCGTCGTTTTGCCGTGCGCGCCTGCTATCAGAATGCCGTATTTCATCCGCATCAGTTCGGCGAGCATTTCCGCGCGTGGGATAACCGGAATACGGCGGCGGCGTGCTTCTTCCACTTCTGGGTTACCATTGTGAATCGCACTGGAGATCACTACGACGTCAATATCAGCAATGTTTTCACGGTGATGCCCTTCGTAGAGTACGGCACCCAGTGATTCCAAGCGGCGCGTAATGACAGAGGCGCGAATATCAGAGCCGGAGATACGGTAGCCAAGGTTGATCAGCACTTCGGCAATGCCGCTCATGCCGATACCGCCAATGCCGACAAAGTGGATACGATTCTTTTTGCTAAACATTGCGTCATGACCTCATAGGTGAAATGGTTTGTTCGAGCAGTATGTTATACGGAATAAATCCCATTTTTTGGTAAAATTTTACGGCGCCACTGTTGTCATAGGAAGCCTCAACGCATACGCGCGTAGCGCCACTGCTGCGCGCCCACGCTAAAAAGTGTTCGACCAGTTGTTCGCCAATGGCGCGGCCACGCCACGCTGGATCAACGAACATGCTTTCAAGTTCGGCAACCTGTGAAATGGTGCGATAGGAGTGCGCTTCGCGCATCACAGCGGTAAGAAAGCCCACGGTTTTCCCATCGACTTCGGCCATGAAGGCCACCCCTTCGGCGCCGCTGGCGCGGTCGCGAAAATACTCGGTTGCTTCTTCACTCTCTGGCCACTTGGCATTGAGTGTTTCATCAAAATTCGCATCATAGGCGATCAGTGCTTCGTCAAACGCTTTCAGGGCGGCAAAATCATCAAGTGTGGCGCGTCTGGTCGTAATCTGTGGCGTGCTCATATATCCCTCACAAGCAAGCGGCTCATACGCAAAACGGCGGCTTGCATGATGCAGGCCGCCGTATAGGTGCGAGTGCGTGAATTAAAATTCAGCGGTAAATGAAAGGAGCGCCATCATCCGCGAACGCTTAATTGCGGTCGAAAGAAGACGCTGGTGCTTCGCGCACGTGCCAGTCATGCGACGTGGCTTAATTTTGCTGCGTTCGGTGATAAACCCGCGCAGACGTTTGCTGTCTTTATAGTCAATGTAGTCTATCTTTTCAGCACAGAACGGACATACTTTTTTGCGGCGCGTAAAACGGCGCTTTTGAAAACGGCGAGGACGTGCTTCTGCAGTCATGTACAGTACTCCTTGAGTTTCTTAAAACGGAATATCGTCGTCGGGAATGTCAACTGGTGGCATAGTTCCTTTGGAACGTGATGCGGGAGCGGCAGCTGGGCTTTCCTGAGCGTACTCATTGCTGTACCCTTCGCCATCGCTATTTCCGCCACCGCCACGACCGGTGCGGATGAATTGAACGGTTTCTGCAACCACTTCATGTTTCCCACGTTTCTGGCCGGATTGTTTGTCTTCCCACGTGCGATAGGTTAAGCGCCCTTCGATAAGAACGCTTGACCCTTTGGTCAAGTATTTTGCGCAGTTTTCCGCTGGTTTGTTCCAGACGGTCACATCAATAAACATCGTTTCGTTTTCAACACGGGGGTTGTTTACGGCGAGGCCGAGAGTAGTAACAGCGGCACCCGATGGGATAAAGCGCAGTTCAGGATCACGGGTTAAGTTGCCGAGCAACACCACCTTGTTAAAACTTGACATTATTGTGCCTCTTGCGGTGCTTCCTCAGCGGCGGCTTCTGCGGCAACTGGCTCTTGAGTTTCTACGCTCTGAGTCTCTTCTTCAAGACGGGCAGCACGGGCTTTTGCGCGAGCTTCAACGGCGTCAGCCGCTTTCTTCATCGCTTCAAGCGCGTCTTTTTCCAGCTTCACAACAATGTGACGCATTACTTCGTCGGAAATTTTAAAAATCCGCTCGATTTCGTCGATCATTGCCGATTGGCCATCTACATGATACATCAGGTAGTGTCCGTAGCTCTTCTTCTGGATGGGGTACGCGAGTTTCTTCTTGCCCCAATTCTCAAACTTGTCGATTTTTCCTTCAAAGCGGGCGATGATATCATCAATCCGGGCGATGTAGGCTTTGAGTTCATCTTCGCCTAGCTCTGGCTGGGCGATGAACATGACTTCGTACTTGCGCATGTTCGCGATAAATCCTCCTCTCGGGTTATAGCCGGTGCACTCACGGCACCAGCGAGGACAGTAGTCCAAAGCGCGGTATATTCAGGTATTGCTATGTGGCTTGTCAAGGAGATTTTTCAGACGGTAACGGCTGCCGATAATCTGCCCGCAAATGCTGAGTGCTAAAAAGAGCGGAATATAGAGCCACTCGACGCCATAAAAAATACGCAATGCCGCGACAAATGGGATGGGAGCATGAATAACCAGCAACCACTGGAAGGAAAACTTTCGGAATTGTGGGCGGATATAGCCGAGTGGAAGATTCACCAAAAAAGCAAAGATCGCAATGAAAAGAATGGTAAGCGTCACCGAGTATAGCTCCGAGGTATAAAATCTGCACACATTACTCTACAATAAAGCGCTCTCTACTGCAGACCTACCGTGCTTTTGATTTGCCGACAATATCACCTTCGTGATAAGAAACAAAAGCGTTTTATCTTGGAGGCTGCATGCTCAAGGTTTTTTCCGTTGCCGCTGGCGGCGCTCTTGGCGCTCTGAGTCGCTTTTATCTGGGCTCACTGGTAACACGCCTTGCTGGAAGTGCGTTCCCCTTAGGGACGCTGCTGATCAATGTCAGTGGGTCGTTTTTCATTGGCGCTATCTTTATTTTTTTTTATGATAAGGGGCTTGTGTCCAACGAACTTCGACTCGCGGTAGCGGTCGGCTTCTTGGGTGCTTTTACGACGTTTAGCACGTTTAGTTTAGAAACACTGGTACTCTGGCGCGATGGGCTATGGGGACTCGCTTTCCTCAATATACTGGCCAACATTGTGCTTTCACTTGGGGCGTGTGCGCTGGGAATTTGGATGGCACGACTCATACTCGGAAATAGTTAACGGAGCAGTTACTGCTCAATATACATTTTGGATTGATACTCTCAAATGGAGGCCATTTTGAAAATAGCAGTTGGTTGTGATCACGCCGGATTTATTTTGAAAAACACCCTTCTCGCGACGCTGCAACGTCATGGTGTTGAAGTTATTGATATGGGTACCCACTCGGATAATCGAGTTGATTATCCCGACTATGCCGCAAAGGTAAGCCAAGCGGTAGTTCAGGGCGACGCCGCTCGCGGCGTACTGATTTGCGGTAGTGGTATTGGTATGAGCATCGCAGCGAATAAGTTTCCAGGCATTCGCGCTACGTTGGTCAATGATTTGTATTCGGCACGGTTTTGCCGCGAACATAACGACTCCAACGTGCTGTGCCTTGCTGGTCGTTTAATCGGAATTGATTTAGCTGATGCGATTATTTCTACTTGGTTGACGACTACCTTTGAAGGTGGAAGGCACGCCGAGCGGCTTTCAAAAATCGCTCTTTTTGATGGCAGTGCGGGGAGAGTACGATGAGCGGAAATCAGCAACGCTTTGATTCGATTGTCGACGCTATAAACGATATCCGCCAAGGGAAAATGGTCATTCTTGTTGACGATGAAGACCGTGAAAACGAAGGCGATCTCGTGTGTGCCGCAGATAAAGTGACCCCAGAAATTATCAATTTTATGGCGACTCATGGGCGTGGCCTGATTTGCCTTTCGCTCACGGAACAAAAGTGCGACGAGCTCAAACTTCGTCCAATGGCAGACGACAATGATTGCCGCTTTGGTACTGCATTCATGACTTCGATCGAAGCCAAACATGGTGTGACTACGGGGATCAGTGCTAGCGACCGTGCCAGAACTATCTTGGCCGCTGTTGATCCCCAGTGCAAACCAAACGATCTGGCGCGTCCGGGGCACATGTTCCCACTTCGCGCTCGGAACGGCGGCGTTTTGCAGCGGACAGGGCAGACGGAAGGGAGTGTTGATCTCGCCCGTCTGGCTGGCTTGACACCGGCTGGCGTTATCTGTGAAATCATGAAAGATGATGGCACAATGGCGCGCTACCCTGAATTGCGCGAATTTGCCGATCGCTTTGATATGAAACTGGTCACCATTAAAGACCTTATTTCCTACCGTGTCCATGTCATGAAAGAATTTTCTGTTGAACGGATTGCCACAGCGAACCTTCCAACCTCTCATGGCGGTGACTTTAGCCTCGTCGGGTATCGTTCGAAAATCGATGGTACGGAACACGTTGCGCTGATTAAAGGCGATGTGGCGGGAATAGACCCGGTATTAGTCCGTGTGCACTCGCAATGTTTGACTGGCGATGTGTTCGGATCGCTCCGTTGTGATTGTGGCAATCAACTGCAAGAAGCGATGAAAATCATCGATAAAGCTGGCAAAGGGGTTATCCTGTACCTGTTTCAAGAAGGTCGCGGCATCGGGTTGATGAATAAAATCCGTGCTTATCATTTGCAAGACGAAGGATACGATACCGTAGAGGCCAACGAAGCCCTCGGCTTCCCCGACGATTTGCGCGATTACGGCATGGGTGCGCAGATAATTGCCGATCTTGGTATTCGCCGTATTCGCCTGATGACCAATAATCCACGAAAAATCATTGGTCTAGCGGGTTACGGCCTAGAGGTATCTGAGCGGGTGCCTATGCAGACTGGCTCATGCGAACACAATGAACGATATCTTGGCACCAAAAAAGACAAACTCGGACACATACTCGGATAACAGCGCTTTTGCTGAACGACAATTGAGGGTGAAAGCACATGCGTAAAATGCCGATTCAAAACATTCTTCCCGGGATGAAAACAGCCTGTCCTGTAGTGACTGACGGCGATAGTATGCTGATCGGCGCCGGATATGTGCTCACGCCAAAAAATATTGAACGCCTTGTCGATATGAAACTCAATTGGGTGATGGTTGACGATCCGTTAACGGCGGGCATTGAGCCTACGGAACCATTGCGCGACAGCGTTCGTCGCGACTTACAGAAAAAAATGACGAAATTAGTCGATGAAGTTCGCAAAGCAACTCCGCGCCCGCCAGAATCGACGTGGAGTGACTATTGTGCGCAGTTTCGCGGCCAACCATTGCCAGCGATAGCCATCGAGTTGGCCGAATATATCGCACTTACTGCACAACGGGAAATAGAGCAAGACAGCAAAAAAGTCATAGCGTACATGCCCGCCGCCTCGGAAGAACTTTACTTGGTTGACCATGCGCTCGACGTGATGTGTTTAAGTATTATGCTGGCGCAGGCGGCTGGATTGACCGGGAAAGAAATAGGTGAACTCGCCCTTGGTGCACTGCTGCATGACGTTGCGCTCTTCTTTTTACCCGTTCCTGAAAAGCATGATGGCGCTAGCGAAGGTGAGTTTTACGACACGGGAGCCCTCAAAGAGGAACATACTACCGTGGGGTACGATATTTTGCGCAAAACACCGCGTGTCGGGATATTAAGCACGATAGTGGCGTATCAGCACCATGAGTATCAGGACGGAAGGGGATTTCCGCAGGGAATTACCGGCAGCAATAAAATCCTCCGTGGCAAGGAACTTATGCAATCGAAAGGGATAATACATCCTTATGCTGAGATATGTGCGCTTGTTGATACGTTTGTAACCCTTACCAGCGACTCTCGTAATCGCATTCCCTTGCCGTTTGATAAGGGACTCGATATGATTATGCGATTGGCGGGGACGCGGCTGAATATGGAGCTGGTTCGTCTCTTTTTGGGGCATGCGCCACGTTATCCGCTGGGAAGCGAAGTTATCGTCCAAAATGGTCACTATAGCGGCAGCCGTGCCATCGTCGCACAGATATCGCACTATGCGCTCAATCGCCCTATAGTAAAACTACTCGAAGATGAATCGCAAACGCGCTATGTTCAGGAAATAACCATTGATCTTGAAGCCAACCCCTCCGTATTAGTGCGGGGAGTCTGATCCTTCTCATAAGGTAGAAGAACGCCAAGGAGTCCATTATGTCAAAGACAGCCGCATCGCCGTCACCAGAGACTGCTCTCCACGATGCCGGTGAGCATGTAAGCGAAGAGATGGTTCAGTTTGTCAGCTTTCTGGTTGAAGATGAAGAGTACATGATCGATATCAGATTGGTGCGGGAGATTATAAAAAAAGTAAAAATAACGACGCTCCCTAAAAGCTCCTCCTTTATTGAGGGGATACTTGATTTGCGAGGCGCGATTATTCCTATCGTCAATCTGCGCCGCAAACTTGGCCTTCTAAAAGCTGACATGCAGGGAAAAGAAGGGAATATTGTCATTGTCGAAAATAAAGGGAAATTTATCGGATTGATTGTCGATGCGGTTCGTGAAGTAGTAAGAGTAAAAGCAAAACAGATTGAATTGAAGCCTACCATCGCCCGTGCTGAGCGTGAATATGTTTCTGGAATCTGTCAATACGGCGACCGCCTGTTGATTCTGCTTGCCATTGACCGCCTGTTTAGTGCCGACGAAATGGAGATGTTTGCCAACTTGTAGTCGCCGCCGGTAAACGCAAGGAGTTTCCGCAGTGTATCACCGTTCCGTACTCTACATCCGCGATAGCGATTGGAACCACGACGCGCAGGCGCTTAACTGCTCTTTAGAGCAGGCGGGCTACGTTGTGCACTCCGTGACCTACGCCGAAGGCTACGATTCCTTTCTCAGCAATATGCAGGACATTGTCGTCCTCGAAATGCACCTCAGTGAAGAGCAAGGGTGGGACATCGTCCGTAAAATCCATAAGACAGCTCCGCAAGCGCCTGTTGTTATCCTCTCGCATCAAGGGTCTGAAACGCGACTATTGACCGCCATTGAGTGTGGCGTCAGCCAGTTTTTCCCGAGCCCCATAGAGCAGAAAAAACTCGTCGATGCCCTCAATAGCCTTGCCGAAGGGGTCATGCACAGCTTTGCCACGAGCCTTGCGCTACGGACACTCCATCAGGAACGGAAAGTTTTTTGGCTGAATAATACTGTCGAATCTGCCACAGGTGCGCTGAATACCATTATCCCGACCCTCAACGTGCACTGTTCGCCCAAAGTAGCATGTGAAATCCGTATGGCCGTTTTTGAAATCCTGCTCAATGCCATTGAACACGGCAACCTTGGGATCGGATATCAAGAAAAACTCGACTCTATCGGAAGCGATACCTATCATGATCTCCTTCGTGCCAAGCAGCAGGAAAACATCGCCAAACGAGTTTATTTTGAATATATCTTCGACGACAATCAATTCACATTTATTATTGAAGACAGTGGCCATGGATTTGATCTGAAATCGGTCCCAAATCCACGCGACACAGAAAACCTACTCAACTTCTCCGGACGTGGCATTTTGATGGCGTTTTTCTATATGGATTCTGTGCAGTATAACGAAAAAGGGAACCGCGTGACCCTAGCTCGTCATGCCGATAGAATCACCACTATTCCTGAATCGAAAGGATAACGTATGACGCAAACCTGTACGACCTGTGCATGGCGTGGCGGCTGTAATAAGAAGTTTTCCATTGCCGACCCCTCCCGTTGCGTGGACTATGCGCGCGATGTTTCTTTGCCGGCGACGACTACGGCTCCAGAAGGGTCAGTTAAAGTAAATGCGGAAAAATCAGAGAAAACAGAGGATAAGATGAAATAAAACGTGTTAGATTGTATTTAATCGCCATTAAACGAGATTGCATGTTGCAGGCGATTTCCCTATATTCCCTCCCCGTTGCACGGCAAAGGGCTGGTGTGGCTCAACGGTAGAGCAGCTGATTTGTAATCAGCGGGTTGGGGGTTCGATTCCCTTCACCAGCTCCATTTTTTGCTCTTTCAACAACCGAATAGGGGGAGATTCCCGAGTGGCTAAAGGGAACAGACTGTAAATCTGTCGTCATCGACTTCGGAGGTTCGAATCCTCCTCTCCCCACCATTTTTTCTTGCGGGAGTAGCTCAGTTGGCTAGAGCATCAGCCTTCCAAGCTGAGGGTCGCGGGTTCGAGCCCCGTTTCCCGCTCCAAGAAAAACCTGACAGCGGACTCTTTCATTGGAGTCCGCTTTTTGCGTATTTTAACCGCAACGATGCGAAAGGAACGATATGTTCGACCGGGTCGCCTCTGGCGAGAAAGCATTGATAGTCCACGTTGAGTTTACGAACTCCCTTCGCCATGAGCAAGACGATCCGCGCGAGTGCATGCTTTTGGCAGAATCTGCGGGTGGCGAAGTGCAGGCCGTGCTGCGAGCCCATCGCCCATCGCCTGACGCAAAGTTCTTTGTTGGCACCGGAAAAGCCGAAGAAATAGCTGAGTTTGTGCGTAACAACGGTACCGAAATTATCATCTTTAATCACATCCTTTCGCCGTCCCAAGAACGGAATTTAGAGAAGCTCTGCGAGTGCCGCGTGATCGATCGCACGGGACTCATTCTCGACATCTTTGCCCAGCGGGCTCGTTCGTTTGAAGGGAAACTTCAGGTTGAACTCGCGCAACTGCGCTATGTCTCTACCCGTCTGATACGCGGTTGGACGCACCTTGAGCGCCAGCGCGGTGGCATTGGGATGCGTGGCCCAGGTGAAACTCAGCTGGAAACCGACCGTCGCTTAATTAAAGTGCGAATTGCCAACATTCTCGGACGACTCGAAAAAGTCGCCCAACAGCGCGAGCTGGGTCGTGCGCACCGTGCGAAAAGCGATATCGCCTCCATCTCGCTGGTCGGATACACCAATGCCGGAAAATCGACTCTCTTTAATCACCTGACCGGTGCGGATGTCTTTGCGGAAGATCAACTCTTCGCCACGCTCGATACGACCATGCGGCGCATTGCCCTACCACAAGGGACAGAAGCTGTCATTGCTGACACCGTTGGCTTTGTCCGCCACCTGCCGCACGCCCTTGTTGCCGCCTTCCGTTCTACCCTCAAAGAAACGCGCGAAGCGACCCTTTTGCTGCACGTCATTGACGCCGCCGAAGACGACCGCGACGTGCAAAAGCAGCACGTACTGGAAGTGCTCCGTGAAATCAAGGCGGATGAAGTGCCAATGCTCGAAGTGTATAATAAAGTTGATCGACTGCTCGGGAACGTGCCGCGCATCGAATATGACATTGATGGCGTCACCCCCGTGCGCGTGTGGCTGTCGGCACTCACTGGAGCCGGATGCGACTTGTTGATGCAGGCCATCGCCCTACGCCTACGCCCGGCAACACGCAACGTTACGCTGATGCTCCCGCCACATTACGGGAAGCTTCGCAGCATACTGTACCGTGAACGGCTGGTAAAAAGTGAAATAGTGCAGGATGATGGAATTGCGAAACTCGAAATTGATGTTGCCCAAGACGTGTGGGATGGCATGATTCGTCAGCACCCGGAACTGCTCTCCTTTTGCGTCTCAGCGTGAAAAGAAACAAAAGAACATCACGCAGAGGCACGGAGGCCGCAGAGGGAACTATTCGTAGTCTCTCTATGGTAAATACACAAACCGAGATTCGCGATTTAATTGCACCAGCTCAGCCTAAACTCAAAGAATATTGCCCACAGCTACGCTACTTTCTCCTTGCTGAGAATACCATCACTCTGTAATGCGGGTATCCAGTAGTGCACAGAAAATTAATCACTCTGACCATGATTCATTGCAGAGGTATCTATTAAACATTATTACCGCAACTCAGCCTGAGGATGTTGTTGAAATAAAACCACATTGAGTCAAGATGCTCGGTAGTGTTTCCTACGCTTGCCGCACAGCTTGACCGCCTCACGCACCTGATGACCTTACTCGTAATGCGTCCACATACGGTACACCTTAATCAATCGTTCTTGTTCAACTACTTCATAAACCAAACGGTGCTGCTTATTAATGCGGCGACTGATGAGGCCTTTCATGCTACCCTGAAGATATTCAAACGCTGGTGGATATACATAAGGATCTTTTTGAATTAGCTCCAACAGTTTTAATGCTTTTGGTTTAAGCCCAGAAGCAGCAAGCTTTTTCGCATCCTTTTGAGCTTGTGACATGATCAAAATCTGGTACATTACCAATCCAGTTGATTTAAATTGACACCATTCTTCACATGCTCTGCTCTTGCTTTCTCAATACTTGTGACCATACCGTCAAAAGAGCGCAAATACTCATCGTCAGACAAAAAGTCACCCACTTCAACAATACTCACTTCATTTTGAGAAAATTGCCGAAGTAACCAAAGAAACTTGTTGCTGACGCTATCGTCGATTTTTAACGTTAAGGTTTTCATTTAAACCTCCTTCAAAAACAACAACTTAACTCTAAAGGTATAATTGCAATGATAATTATACAGAAAACAACAACTTTCTAAAGAATTAATTACTTTTCTTGGGTAAGTTAGTTTAGCCTTATTTCGGGTGTCCTTTACTGCCTTAGTAATTCAGTCGTCTAAAGTAACTTCACCAAAGCCGCTACGACAGCAATAGATGCTGCCAGCATACCGCCAAGACGTATCGTGAGAGAATATTCAAGTTCGCGCAACCGCATATCTAAGTGCTGTTTGGTAACTAAGTGATCTTCGATAAGTTTTTTTTGCTCCTCAGCAAAAACCTCTGCTTGTTCTTCTGAAA